>CAIYFP010000572.1 GCA_903925515.1 uncultured Verrucomicrobiota bacterium | reverse complement strand
CGCCGCTGGACCTCCGTGCGGCGGTCGCCGGCGGTGAGGCCGTCGATGACGGCGATCCGCTCCTCGGCGCGGTGGGTGCCGGCGATCGCTTGCGCGAGGGTGCGCCGCAGCCAGGTCTTGGTGCCTTCGCGGTTCTCCGTGAAGATGATGACGCGCCGGTTGAGCCATCGCGGTGGGTCGCCCTGGGGGGCGGTGCCGTACGGCGGGAGGCCCGGGCAGAGGTTCGTGCGGATCCAATCGATGAGGTAGCGCAACTTGGCATCGGGTTCGTGGCGCGTGGCGTCGGCGATGCGCGCCATCTGCACGAGGAGGGCCTCTTCGTGGGCGCGTTGTGCCTCTCGGGCGGCGCCGGCGGCGGTCGTGGCGACGCGTTCGACGGCGGCGGAGGTGGTGGCGACCTGCGCGTCCTCTTGCGCCTGGATGGCGTCGTCGGGCTGATCGGCGCGGTCGTCGTCGGCGTCTGGCGCGCGCAGAAAGGTGGCGGCGTCGACGGTGTGGGCAAGCTCTGGGTCCGGGAGCGGCGCTTGCGGGCTGGCGGCCCGACTGCGCGCCGCCTCGATACCGTTGCGGTGGACGCGCAGGGTGCGGGCGAACGCCTCGATGGAGCTGAGGAGGCGTTGCTGCAACCCCGTCACAAGCAGGCCGGCGGAGGCTTGCGTGCGCGCGTCGCTCTCGGCGTAGCGGGCCTCGCGGGCGGCGCGGTACTCGTCGAGGAGGCGCGAGAGGACAAGTTCGGGCGCGTCGGGCGGCAGGTTGTCGAGGGCGATGCGCACGACCTGCCGTTCGGGGAAGCCGCTGTCGGTGCCCAGGACCTTGCGGACGTCTTCCTTGAGGCGCCGAACCATGACGTCTTGGAGGGCCTCGGGGCGCACCTTGACGCCGCGGGTGAAGCGGTACGGGTCGAGGATTTCGAGGAGCGCGGCGAAGCTGCTGGAGTGGCCATTGTGTGGCGTCGCGGAGAGGAAGAGGCGGTGTTCGAAGCGCTTTGAGAGTTCGCGGACGGCGCGGGTGAACTTCGTCTCGATGCCGTAGCGGTTGCCGGAGGCTGGGGCGGCGTGATGCGCTTCATCGAGGATGAGGAGCGACCCGGCCTGGATGCCGCCGGTGGCGCCGGTGCCAAGCCACTCGCGCATCGGGTCGGCGTAGAGGGGGTCGATGAGCAGGTTGTGTGAGATGAGGAAGCGGGAGTGGGTGCGCCAGGGGTTCACGGCGAAGCCACGTTCGCGGCGCATGCGCGTGAGGTAGGCGCGATTGAGGATCTCGAAGGTGAGGCCGAATCGGTCCTCGAGTTCGGCCTGCCACTGTTCGAGGACGGAGGCCGGGGCGGCGACGACGATCGTCTTAACCTTCTTGCGGAGGAGCAACTCGCGGGCAATCAGGCCCGCCTCGATCGTCTTGCCGAGGCCCGTGTCGTCGGCGATAAAGAGGTTGACGCGGGGGAGGAGGAGCGCCTTGCGGAGCGGCTCCATTTGGTAGGCATCGATCTTGATGCCGGCGCGGAACGGTGCCTGGAAGAGGCGCGGGTCGGTGGCGGTGACGCAGTTCCACCGCAAGGTATTGAGGAAGGCGGCGAACTTTCGCGCGGGGTCGAACCCCTTGGAGGCGAGGTTGGCCCACCCTTCCTTCTTGATGATGCGGCGATCAACCTCGAGTTCCCAGAGGACGGTGAGGCGCTGCCCCTGGTTGTCGTCGTCGGCGCAGGCGAGTTCGACGACGGTGCAGCGGCGGTCGCCTTCGGGTGGGAGGACCGATTCGACGAGCCATCGGCGGGTGCGGAGGTACACGAGGTCTTCAGGCTGGGGTGCGTCGCCGTTGGCTGCGAGGCTGGGCGTGCCTTCCAGGGTCACCATCGTGCCGCACCTCCCCGGTCGCGACGATCACGCGCGTTACCGCGCGATCCGGTCATGCCCCGCGGGGAAGGATACTGTCGCGAATCATGCCGGTCTTGCATGGCTGCGGCGTGGGGGTCGGAACCGGGAGGCGGGCAGGGATGCCCGCGGACCAAGGCCGGGAGGCCGGGCCGGGATACTCGCGGGCCTCTCCGGGGTGGCGGGCAGGGATACCCGCGGACCAAGGCCGGGAGCCGGGCTGGGATACCCGCGGGCCAAGGCCGGGAGGCGGGCAAGGATGCCCGCGGACCAAGGCCGGGAGGCCGGGCCGGGATACTCGCGGGCCAAGGCCGGGAGGCGGGCAAGGATGCCCGCGGACCAAGGCCGGGAGGCCGGGCCGGGATACTCGCGGGCCTCTCCGGGGAGGCGGGCAGGGATAACCGCGGACCAAGGCCGGGAGCCGGGCTGGGATACCCGCGGGCCAAGGCCGGGAGGCGGGCAAGGATGCCCGCGGACCCACTTGTCGCGATTACCCCTGCGGCGCGCCTTCCATCTCGGCGGCGATCTCGACCGCGTAGTCAACCTCCTCCACGCGGTTCACGCCGACGCAGACCGAGTGCGCGTACGGCAGCGACAGGTTGAAGCGGATCGCCTGCCGGATCGTCGCCGGCGTCTGCGTCAGCCCACCTTGCGCAAGGGTCTTCATCAGGCAGATGCCCTTCCCCGCCGCGTGGATCTTCTCGATCAGCGGCAGGTGCGCCTTCATGTCGCCCTCAAGCATCTGGCCGTCGATGTTTGCCGTCGTCAGGACAACCTCGACGCGCGGGTCGGTCGCGCAGATGTCCATGATCTCGCCAGTGCCAAGGTGGGTCGAGATTCCGACTGCCCGGATCTTGCCGGCGGCCTTCATCTCGTGCAGGGCGTCCATCGCCCCCGCCCGCCGGTGGTACTCCTCCGCCGTCTGGATGCCGTGCAGCATCACGGTGTCGATGTACTCGGTCCCCATCTCTTGCAAGTAGCGTTCGACGTCTGCCGTCGCCCCGGCGTGGTCCTTGGAGGGCGTCTTGGAGTTGACGACCACCTGCGCGCGGTTGACCTGGCGCAGCGCGTGGCCGACGTGCGGGTGCGTCTTGTAGCCGTCGGCGGCATCCCAGAAGTTCACGCCGAGGTCGAGGCCGCGCAGCAGGATCCGCGCCGCGTCCTCGTGTGAGAGGTTGTGCTTCAGCACCGCCATCAGCCCGGTACCCCAGCACAGGCGCGACACCGAGATGCCGGTGGACCCGTACGGG
>CAIYFP010000571.1 GCA_903925515.1 uncultured Verrucomicrobiota bacterium | reverse complement strand
CAGCATCGGTTCGATGTGGTGAACTCGATGGGCATGGAGGCATGGAACTCATACCAGACGCGCAGCAACGCGTATCCGGTGCGCATCATCGCCACCAATTCCTTCAGCTTCTCGATCCTCGACGAGGCGGGCCGGGTTCAGGTGATGCAGACCAACGGGGTGGCGTCGATCCCGGGGACGGTGATTGCGGCAGGGAAGTGGAACCCGGGCGAGTACCTTGTGCCGTTGAACGGCGCATTCGGGGCGAGCTTCATCTACGACCACCTGCGGCGCTCGGTGTTCCCGGCGGGGCTTTCGGACGTGGGCTACGTGCCGGCGGCGGCTCCGCTGCCGCGGCTGACGCTGGCCTTCACCAACCGGCTTTCGTACATCCTGGTGGACCAGGCGTCGGGCCGGGTCCTTGACTTCGTCAACCTCAAGAGCGTGCTCTTCGAGACGAACCTCCTGCGCGTGCTGGGCGAGGCCGCGTCGGGCGGGGGCGGGACGGTGTCGATGCAGGACTTCTGGCGGACGAACCGGTACCCGGGCGTGGGCACGGTGGCCCTTGGGGTTGGGCAGCAGCTCGATGCGTCGATTGGATTGAGCGCCAACGGCGGCATCTTCAACCTCCCGGGCGACCTTTGGCGCAACCCGCTGTCCGGACAGGCGGGGATTGACCAGGTCGAGTTTGAGAAGGACGGGATGTTCTACTTCCTTTACCGGCGGCCGCGCCTGCCGGGCACGCGTCTCACGCCCCAGTTGATGGCGCGGTTCGGCGGCCGGACCGCCCAGGCGGGCTTCACGCCATCGCCCTCCATCCTCATCACCGATCGTCGGCAGGCGAATGATCCCCTGGTGCACTACACGCGGGACGACCTTGCACCCGGCACGACGCTGTTCACCCATCCCGAGGGGTACGTGGAGGTGCCGCTGGATGGCGGGCCACGTCTGCGGCCGGGGCCACGGGCGAACATCGGGGGCGAGGCGGCCTACTTCACGAACCATCTCGGGAACCAGCCCAAGGTCGTGAGCGCGCATGCGCCATGGGGCGTCAACGCGAGGCTGGGCACGTCCGTGGACGTGGGCCTTGCCGACGCCAATTCCACGGCGTTTGACGCGGCTTACAAGGACCCGTTGATCCGGCGGTCGGATGACTGGGACTTTCCCACGAACAAGTTCCCGGGCATTGGCTGGATGGGGCGTGTGCATCGTGGGACGCCGTGGCAGACGATCTACCTGAAGGGGCTGCGTCCCGAGCCCGGGTCGCAGACCGTGACGGACCGGTATCTTGGGAAGAAGAGCTGGATAGCATGGGCGGGGCACAAGGACACGCGTCCCGAGTCCGACTGGGCCTTGCTGGACCTGTTCACGACGGCCGTGAACGACAACGCCGCGAAGGGCCTGCTTTCGGTCAACCAGACCAACCTTGCGCCGTGGAGCGCGGTGTTCGCGGGGGTGCCCGTGCTGACCAACGACGTGGGGGCACAGGTGGCCCGGCGCCTCGTCGAGCCGGCGTCGCCGCAGATGCGAGCCATCCACGAGGGCATCCAGGAGATGCGAAGGCTCCAGCCAGGCGGGAGGTTCCAGAGCCTCGGCCATGTGCTGGCGTCCGGCTCGCTGAGCGCCGCGAACTACACCAACGCGCTGGGGCGCCCGGTGCTGCGGTACTCGCCTTACCTCCGGCCCTTCGATGCCCTCACCAACCTTGTCGAGGTGCGGGACGAGGTGGTCGAGATGCTGCCGCAGCAGGCGTTGTCGTTGCTCCGGACCGAGGAGCCTCGCGTCGTCATCTACGCGTACGGCCAAGCCTTGCGGCCCGCCCCCAATTCCATCGTGACCCGACCCGGCGTGTTCTTTGGGTTGTGCACCAACTACGCCGTGGCCGGCGAGTTTGCCACCCGCACCGTCGTCCGGTTCGACGGATCCCCCGTTCCCGGGCAACTGAGGCCCGTGGTGGAGGACCATCGAATCCTCACGCCCGAGAACTAACGCCCCGCCAACCCGCCCGGCTCCCGCCACACCCTTCATCGCGAGACTCCGCACTCCATGCGCTTCCTCCGACGCATCGCCCCCGTCCTCCTCCTGTTCCTTGTCCT
>CAIYFP010000570.1 GCA_903925515.1 uncultured Verrucomicrobiota bacterium | reverse complement strand
TGCCGCAGTCGCCCATCCGCTGCGACGGCGTGTTGGCACGCAGCCTGCCGCCGCTCGCCGGCTTGCGGATCGCGAGCCTGCCAACGCCTTGCGCGGGGATTTGGGGAGGAGGGAGTGGTGTTGGGGCGCGGGATGGGTGGCGCCGTGAGGAGGTCATGGGGTAGGCTGGGAGCCATGTTCAGGCTTGGGAGCATGGAGCTGACGTCGAACCTGTTCCTGTCGCCCTTGGCGGGCTACACGAACCTGCCGTTCCGGGTCGTGGTGCGGGAGCTAGGGGGGGTGGGGCTTTGCACGACGGACCTTGTGAACGCGCGGTCCTTGGTCGAGCGGAACCCGAAGGCGTTGAAGCTGGTGGAGTCGGACTCCCGGGACCGTCCGTTCGCGATCCAGTTGTTTGGCTCGGTGGCCGGCGAGATGCGGGACGCGGCGCGGATGTGCGAGGACCTTGGGGCGGCGTCGGTGGACATCAACATGGGGTGTCCGGTGCGCAAGGTATGCAAGGTGGGCGGGGGCTCGGCGATGATGACGGAGCTGGGGCGGACGCAGGAGCTGGTGGCGGGGATGGTGGGGGCGGTGCGGGTGCCGGTGACGGCGAAGATGCGGCTGGGTTGGGACGATGCGAGCTGGACGGCGCCGGAGCTGGCGCGGGCCTTGGAGGAGGTGGGTGTGGCGGCGGTGTTCGTGCATGGGCGGACGCGGGAGCAGGGCTTCGGGGGCGGGGTTCGGCTGGAGGGGATCCGGCAGGTGGTGCAGGCGGTGAGGCGGGTTCCGGTGATCGGGAACGGGGACGTGACGACCCCGGAGGCGGCGGTGGAGATGCTGCGTCGGACGGGTTGCGCGGGGGTGAGCGCGGGGCGGGGTGCGTTTTATGACCCGTGGCTGTTCCGGCGCACGCGGCACCTGCTGGACACGGGCGAGCGGATGGCGGAGCCGACCTTCGAGGAGCGATTGCGCATCATGCGGCGGCATCTGGAGCTGATGGTGGAGGTGTTTGGGGAGGCGATGGGCTGCGTGCTCTTCAGGAAGGTTGCGCCGTGGTACGCAAAGCGGTTCGGGCCGGCGTCGGTCTTCAACAAGGGGGTGGTCCGGGTCTCGTCCCGTGCGGAGTTCGAGGGCGTGTTGGGCGAGTATCTGCGGTGGCGGGAGCAGTTCTGCGACGGGGAGGGGCGGTTGCTGCCCCGGTATCAATTGGCGCCGATGCTGGCGAGCTTCCAGCAGGGGGAGCCGGAGAGCGCGCGGCGGGAGGCGATCCCGGTGCCGTCCGGCCCGGTGGAGGTGTGGTGACGGGTTGGGGCTATCGGCCCTGCCGGGGATGGGCGGGGGCGTCGAGGCCCGGGAGGGCGGTGGAGGCGAGGAGGAGTTGGTCTGGGAGGGCGACACGGAGCAGTTCGCCGGCGCGGCTGACATGGGCGACGGCCTCGAAGCTGCCGAGGAGGCGTGCGCGGACCTTGAACGTTCGGACCTTGTGGCGGCCTGCGAGGAGGGGTTCGTCGGTGGCGGCCCATTCGAGCCATCGGGCAAGGCCGTCATCGGGTTGCCTGGAGGGGGATGGGGCGGGCGACGGGCTGGGGAGGAGGGCGGCGACGGGCCCGAGGGCGTCCTTGAGGCGTGGGATGTCGGAGAGCCTGAAGGATTGGCTGCGCCGCACGGAGCGGCCGTCCTCCTCGACGACCTCGACGAGGTCGGAGCCGGCGTGCATGCGTACCTCCCATGCCTTGGGGCGTTGCATCCAGCGGACGAGGACGTCCCGGA
>CAIYFP010000569.1 GCA_903925515.1 uncultured Verrucomicrobiota bacterium | reverse complement strand
TCCTGCGGTATGGCCGGGTGGTCCTCGGGCCCCACGGCATCCGGTTGCACGTCTCCGTCGCGGGCGCGGCCCCGGAGGTGCTCGCCACGCCGCGCCTGTTCCCGCAGTTGTTCCGCATCTTCAAGGAGGCGCTGGCCAACGTCGTCAAGCACTCCCATGCGACGGCCGTGACGGTGCACCTGGAGGCGCGGGAGCAAGGCCTCAGCATGGTCATCGAGGACGATGGAGCGGGCATGGGCGCGGCCAGCTCCAGCGGGCGCGGCCTCTCCAGCATGCACCGGCGTGCCGCGGGCCTTGGCGGTAGCCTGCGCATCGAGTCGCCCGGCGGGCTGCGGCTGTCCGTGGAAGTGCCATGGACCGTGCAACCCGCATCCGGTGTCCCACCCCACCCCCCCACCGCAAATCCATGAGGATCGTTCTCGTCGAGGACAACCCAGGCCTGCGCGAGACGTTCGCGCAGATGGTCGCTTCCATGCCCGCACACCAGCTTGTCGCGGCGTATCCCTCCGCGGAGGCCGCCAAGGCCGCCATGCAACCCGGCGACGCGGACCTCGCCGTCGTGGACATCGAGCTTCCGGGCGAAAGCGGCATCGAGCTGGTCCGCTGGCTCAAGGAATCCCAACCGGACCTTCCGGCGGTGGTATGGACCGTCCATGAGGCGCGTGATTCCGTGTACGCGGCGATCAAGGCCGGGGCCTTGGGCTACTTGATCAAGGCCATGGCCCTTCCCGACCTGCAGGCCGCCCTCCATGACCTCGAACGGGGCGGCACCCCCATGAGCCCGCGCATCGCGCGTCGGGTCCTGCGTGACGTGGCCGACTCGATCCCGGAAGTCCCCCCGCACGAGGCGCTGTCGGCCCGCGAGCTGTCGGTCCTGCGGGCCATCGCACGCGGCGACACCCACAAGGAGATCGCCCAGCAACTCTCCGTCAGCATGCACACCGTCCATTCCCACATCGGCAACACCTATCGGAAGCTCCATGCGATGAGGCGTGCGGATGCCCTGGCACGTGCCCGTCAGCTCGGCCTGATCCCGGGGCCCTGACCCGCGCCGGGGCGGCATCAGCACGCCCACCCGGCGCTCACCATTTTTTCATCAGCCCCCTCCCTTGAGGGCAACTCGGTGCGCCGGGATAGCGTGTCGCTGTGCGTGCCCTTGGTTTCATGGCTCTTCCGGCGCGGGCATCCCTTTGGCTTCAAGGGCTCCCCCGCGCCTGCGTCCTGCTGCTCGCCATGCTCTTCCCGCCCGTGCTGCCGGGCGCCCTCGCCCGGAACACGACGTCCGCCCAGCTTGATGGGGCGGGGTTCTTCGCCATGGGTTCAATGCCTGCCACATCCGGTGCGATCACGCTCGAAGGCTGGGTGTTCCTGAGGGCCCACCAGGACTGGCAGAAGGTCGTGGAGGTGAGCAGCAACGGCTCGGATGGCGCCTACATTGCCTTCAACGCATCCGGTCAACCCTTTTTCCATATCATGTCCGGGACCAGCATTGTGGGAGGGACCATTTCTGGCTCCCCTGTGCCGTTGAACACGTGGACCCACGTTGCGGCCATTGGAGGGACCGGAATTCCCATGGCCCTTTATGTCAATGGGGTGCTGGTTGCGTCCAATAACCCAGGCATTGTGCTCCCTTCGGTGGTCCGTACGACGTCGTGGATCGGGAAGAGTTCCAACGCAGGCCACCCCCTGCTTAACGGCTCCGTGGCCGACGTCCGCATCTGGAGCACTGCCCGGACCTCCGCGCAAATCCAAGCCTCCATGACGGTGGGCTCCGTCTCGGGCACCACGATCGGCCTCGTGGCGGCGTATCCCTTCGGGGCGACGGGTGCCAACGCCCTGGCCGATGTCAGCGGCAACAACCGGACGCTCACCCAGCAAGACACCGTCCAGTTCGACGTGGGCGGGCCGTCCACGCCGTCGTCCTCCGCGCTATTTGACGGCTCGGGATCTCTCCGCATGCCCAGCCTGCCCGCCATGGGCGGTTCGGTCACCCTCGAGGGCTGGGTGAGGCTTCGGTCCTTTGCATCATGGGGCAGACTGGTCGAGGTGGGGAATGCCGGGGGCAATGACATCATCATCTTGGCCCCCAGCTCGGGCACTTCAGGCAAGCCCCACCTGACCATCATCACGGGCGGGGCTTACATCGTTCAGATCGATGCCGCCAATGCCATCCCGTTGAACGTGTGGACCCACGTCGCGGGCGTCATCGATCAAGACCGAACCTGTCGGCTGTATGTGAACGGGCAGTTGGTCGGCTCCGGGACCGCCACGGCTCTGCCTGCCAACGTGACTCGATCCGCCAATTTCATCAGCAAGGGTTCAACGGATTCCGGGTTGGACGGTTCCATGGCCGACGTCCGCATCTGGAACACCGCCCGGACCGCCGCGCAGATCCAAGCCTCCATGCCGGTGGGGTCGGTCTCCGCCGCCACGACCGGCCTCGTCGCGGCGTACCCGTTCGGGGCAACCGGTGCCGCCCCGCTCTCGGATGTCAGCGGCAACAACCGTACCCTCACGCCATCCGGCCCCGTCCTGTTCAACGCCTCCGGGCCTTCCTCCCCGGTGACATCGTCCGTCAACAACGCGATGGTCGCGACCCTGAACGGCTCGGGGTGGTATGCGATGCCGTCGCTGCCGTCCTTGGGAACGTCGCCGTTTGGAACCTGCACATTGGAGTCTTGGGTTTACCTGACGGCTCACCAAGATTGGCAAAAGGTTGTCGACCTGAGCAGCAACGGGGCGGATGGCGTCTATATCACGTTTTCTCAGGGAAGGCCGGTTTTCCATGTGATGTCGGGCGGCGCGATCACCGGCGGGGTGATGCCGGATACCCCGGTGCCGTTGAATGCGTGGACTCATCTGGCGGCTGTGATTCGCGCCGACCTATCCATGGCCTTGTACGTCAATGGAGCGTTGGTAAAAACGTCCAGCGGGTTTATTGCTCCGGTGAACCGTTCCACGTGCTTCATCGGCAAGAGTTCGGATGCCGCGCATCCGTTGTTTGCAGGCTCGATCGCCGACGTGCGCGTCTGGAGCGTGGCGCGCACGCAAGCCGAGATTCAGGCGTCCATGCCCGTGGGCTCCATCACGGGGGCCACGACGGGCCTAGTGGCGGCGTATCCTTTCGGGGCAACGGGCTCCGGGGTCTTGGCCGACGTCAGCGGCAATTCCAGGACGCTGACCCAGTCGGGATCCCCTCAATACCAGAAGATGGGCCCGGGATCCGTGGGCACGTCGGGCATCCAAGGGACCGCCTCGTTGAGGAGCTTGGCGGGCACGCTCAACTTGACCGGCCAGAATCCATTCACCGGCGGCGTGACTGTGGATGCGGGGACGATTTCGCTCACGGGGGAAATCGCCAACAACGCGGGCAACACGATCACGGTGAACAACGCCGGCATCTTCTCGATCGACAGGAGCGATGCCTTCGGCAACCACGCAACCGACGCGGTGACGCCCCTGGTCATCAACCCAGGCGGCGTGATCCGGCTTGGGTCGGGCTTTTGGGGCGTCATGGGCCCGATCACGCTTCGCGGCGGGACGTTGCGGGCTCTTACCCCGAGTGGCAGCGGGTGGTCCTTTGCCTTGCGCGGGCAGGTCACGGTGGATGGTGGCGCAACGACCTCGGTCGTGGAGGGGCCCGGTATGGCCTTGGGTGCCACCACGGTTTCGGAGACCACGTTCGAGGTCGCGGATGGATCCGCGGTGGATGACCTGGTCGTGCGTGGTGGCCTGCTGAACGGCCCGGCCCAGTCATGGCCGAATGCGCAGGCCAGTGGCCTTCGCAAGACGGGCAGCGGCCGCATGATTCTTTTGGGTGCCAACACCTACTCGGGCACCACCACGATCAGCGCGGGCACGTTGCAAGTCGGAGACGGTGGCACGAGCGGCACGCTGGGGTCAGGCAACGTGGCCAACAACGCCACGCTTTCGTTCAACCGGAGCGATACGCTCGCGGTGGCCAACGCAATCTCCGGGACGGGCACCCTGGTCCAGTCCGGGGCGGGCACGGTCACGTTGTCGGGTGCGAACACCTATTCGGGTCCAACCACCGTCGGGGCCGGCACCTTGGCGTTGTCGGGCTCGGGCTCGTTGGGGACCTCCTCGACCATCACCGTGGCGGCCGGGGCACGACTGGACGCCTCGGCGCGGACGACGGCGCTGGCCTTGGTCTCGTCCCAGACGCTCGCCAACTCGGGCGGGAACGCCCTCTTGGTCGGGGCGTTCAACGTGGAGGCGGGCGTCCTGGCTCCATTTGTTGACGGCTCCAACCCGGCCTTTGTCCTGTCGGGCGGCACGATGATCGTGGGCCCGGGGACGAGCCTGCGGGTGCGCAAGACGGGGTCCGCCCTTG
>CAIYFP010000568.1 GCA_903925515.1 uncultured Verrucomicrobiota bacterium | reverse complement strand
CCCTGCGGGTCTGCTCGTCGCTCGCGCCTCGTTGGACACGAAAATCCCTCGCGGCGAAACACCCGCCATTTGTGAGACACGACACTGGCGGCGCGGCCACGCCGGGTTGCGCGCGCCGCCGGGTTTTTGGTTGGCCGGGACCGTGTGGCCCGCAATCCTGAACGCATTCACATGAAGACGAACCAGAAGGCATGGTGGCTGGCCGTGACGGCCGCCTTCGCCGCGCATGCAGCGGGCGTGGGCTACGACAACACCCCCCAGATCCCCGGCCAAAGCTGGCGGGTCCATGACAAGAACCGCCCCAACCCGCCGGTGGTCGCCCCCGGGGAGTCGTTCAGCCATGGCGCACCCGCGCCCGCCGACGCCAAGGTCTTGTTCGATGGCAGGAGCCTCGCGGCATGGAAGAGCGGAGGGGGCGACGCCAAGTGGAAGGTGGAGGACGGCTCCTTCGTGGTGACCAAGGGCGGGGGCGACATCGAGACCCGCGAGAAGTTCGGCGACTTCCAGCTGCACATCGAGTGGTCCGCGCCGAACCCGCCGAAGGGCGACAGCCAAGGGCGCGGCAACTCCGGGGTTTTCCTGCACGGCCTGTACGAGGTGCAGGTGCTGGACGTGTACAACAACAAGACGTACGCGGACGGCCAGGCGGGCGGCCTCTACGGCCAGTGGGCGCCGTTGGCCAACGCCATCAAGAAGCCCGGCGAATGGAACACGTACGACATCGTGTTCGAGGGACCCCGCTTCGACGCGGCCGGCAACGTCACCCGCAAGGCCTCCGTCACCGTCATCCACAACGGCGTCGTGCTCCACCATCGCCAGGAGTTCAACGGCCCCACCGGCCACCAGAATGTCCCCAAGTACTTCAAGTACGACGGCACCGGACCCATCCGCCTCCAGGACCACGGCGACCCCGTCCGCTTCCGCAACGTCTGGATCCGCCCCATCGGGACCTACGACCGCCCCGAGAACTGACCCTTGAAGAACCTCGTCTATTTCGACCTCGAAACCCAGAAGTCCGCCGAGGAGGTCGGTGGCTGGGATCGCGTCCGCGACCTCAGGATGAGCGTTGGGGTGACGTACAGCACCCAGCGGGGCGGCTATCGCATCTACCCGGAGCGCGAGGTCGAGGAACTGATCCGCGAGCTGCAACGGGCGGACATGGTGGTGGGGTTCAACGTGCTGCGCTTCGACTACGAGGTGCTGCACGGGTACACGGTCTTCGACCTCGGCCAGTTGCCGACGCTCGACATGCTGGCCGTCCTGCACGAGCGGCTGAAGCATCGCCTGTCGCTCGACTCCATCGCCAACGCGACCTTCGGGCTTGAGAAGACGAGCGAGGGGCTCCAGGCCATCCAGTGGTTCAAGGAGGGCCGGTTGCTGGAGGTGGCGGAGTACTGCTGCTACGACGTGAAGCTCACCAAGCTCGTGCATGAGCACGGCGCGAGGCATCGCCAGGTGTTCTACAAGAATCGTTTCGGGGCCAAGCTGAGCGTCGCGGTGGACTGGTGACCCGGCGCATGGGCGGGCGGCGTGCCGCTGGCCGCCGCGTCAGTTCGTGGAGGAATCCCCGCGGCGCAGCCCCACCTCATGGGCAATGTCGTCAAACTCCTCGGCGGACACCTCGTGCAACTGCTTGCCGCGCTTGGCCAGCTTCTCGTTGATCTTGATGGCCTTCTCGGTCATCGCCCCGTGCGTCTCCGCCGTCCCGCCCACGAGCGCGAAGTTTTTCCCGGTCGTCACGCGCTTGTGACCGTCCGAGTCAAGGCCGACCCCGAGGAGGAGCGCCTTCCCGGGCTTGGCTGGCTTCTTCGCATGCGCCATGACCGCAAGACTACGGACGTCCCCTTGGGGGGCAACGACGGAGTTGGGCGACCAACCCGCCAGCCCATGGTCACCTCGGGCGACCCCGCGTCCCCGGCGCCGGATGCCCCGCCGAGGCGTCGTCCAGCACCAGAACCCAGTCGGTGCGTTCCCCGGGCGTGGGAGGCTCGAATGTTCTTTCGCCATGGGCGGGGAACGTCCCGGCCGCGCGGGCCTTGCCGGTGCGCGGGTCGAACCACCATGCCTTCGCCCGGTCCCCCTTGATGAAGTCCAGCTTCACGGTGAACGGCCGGCCGATCGGGACATACACCATGGCGTAGGAACCCGCCGAGTCGCGCGTGGCCACGAGGCGACCCCTTCCCGCGCCCGGGATGGAGGTCTCGACGCGCTCGGGAACGAGGATGTCGGGCGCCGGGATCCGCGTGAGGAACGGGCGGGACTCGACCAGCGCGCGCGCATGCTGGACCTGCGTCGCGCCGGGCTCGTGCAGCGCCTCGCCCCATGGCATCAGCGGCGCGTTCACCGGCTTGCGGGACGTTGTCCACATCTGCCACACGGAATGATGCCCGTACGTGTGCCCGAACGCCCCCTCGAAGAGGTCCCAGTAAAGCGGGGGCCGGATGTCGGCCGCGACGGAATGCCCCTGCTTGGCGGCGTCGAAGGCGACGGGATGACCCTCGTAGAGGGGCTCGCCGTCGAGGACGGGCTTGATGGGGGAGCGATCGTAGTCCTCGCGGGTCTTGCTGTACCGGCCGGTGTGCTCGGGCCCATGGCCGTTCTGGCGCATGTTGAAGTCCAGCCAGGGCTCGTCATGGAAGTCCATGGCCGAACCGGAGCCGCCCGTGGGATGGAAGGTGATGAGGTGCGCGCCGCCGTCCCCTTGCTTCAGGCCCATCGCCATGGAGCGGATGATGGCCTTGTGGGCGCCGGATTCGACCGGGCGATCGCCGCCGAGAATCCAGACGATGCCCGCGTCCTTGTAGCGGCGGCCGAGCCATGCGCCGTACGCCGCCGCGTTGTGGGTGTTGAACACCTCCGGGCCCACGCCCCATTTCTTGTTCCACTTGTCCCCCCACGTGGGCAGGAGGCCCACGTAGATGCCGCGCTCGTTGGCCATCCGGACGACGGCGTCCACATGGACGAAGTACTTTTCCTCCGGGCGCAACGGGTCGTTCCCTGCAAGGGGGCGGTCCCCGTTGGCGTTGGGTTCGGAGAGGCCGTCGAGCTCGGCAAGGACGACGGCCTGGACGACGTTGAACCGTTGCGCGGCGCGGGTGCGCAGGTAGGAGTCGGCGTCCTTGCGGTCCAGCCGGTGGAACAACTCCCATGCGGTGTCCGCCATCCAGAAAAAGGGCCGTCCGTCCTCGGTGACGAGGAACCGGCGGTTCTCGCTGACCTTCAGGCGGGGCAGGGGCCCGGCGGTTGCGGGCAGCACCATGGCCCACGCGGCGCCCACCCCGGCGAGCCATGCGATGGCGGACCGCATGCTCATGATTCCTCGTCGGCGGGCTGGGCCCCGGGCGCGGCCGGGGCCGTCTTCTTGCTGGCGCGCTTGCGCGGTGCCGGGACTCGCGGGGCGTCGCTCCACAAGCCCTCAAGGTCGAACTTCTCGCGCGTCTCCTTGCGCATCACGTGGACGATGACGTCGAAGTAGTCGAGGACGACCCAGTTGGCCTTGGGGGAGCCATCGACGGCGGCGGGCCGTTGCCCGTGCTTCTCGGCCAGCGTGTCGGAGATGTTGGACGCGATGGCGCGCAGGTGGGGCTCCGAGGTGCCGGTGGCGATGACGAAGTAGTCGGTGACGGAGGAGAGGTCATGGACGTCCATGACGACGACGTCCTCTGCCTTCTTGTCGTCGGCGAGCGTCCGGCACAACTGGGCCAGCTTCCTTGATTCCATTCGTTGCTAGGTTGCGGCAGCCGGCCGCCCGCCGTCCATCGGCTTGTCAGGGCACCATGTCCGCAGCCATGCAAGCATGGGCGGCCCGACGAGCAGCGCCACCGAGGAACCCACCATCAACCCGGCGACGACATCCGAGGGCCGGTGCGCCCCCAGCTCAACCCGGGACCAGCCCACGGCCGCCGCGTAAGCAAGCCCAGCCAGGCCGGAACGCCGGCGATGCAGGAACAGGAAGGCGCCGAATCCGGCGGCGAGCGAGGTATGGCCGGAGGGAAAGGCCCCGTAGGCATGCTTGCCCACGACCCAATGCCCGGCCACGCGCGGCCCATGCCATCCCTGCTCCACGTGCGCCAGCGGCCGGGCCCTTCCCACGATGGAGCGGAGGAGGGTGCCCGACAGGCCCGCGATCGAGCCCGCCAGCACCATCGCCAGCACCCACCGCGCCGCATGGCATCGACGCCTCCACGCGAGCCATGTGGCGGCCGCCGCCCCGGCCGGAATGAGGACGCCCCCGTTGGCCGACGCGCTGCAAATCCTCGCAAGCCGAAGCCATGCCCCTTCCAACGGCTCGCCTCGAATGCCCCAGAGCGCGTCGTCCCAATGCAGCGCGGCCAGCAGCAGGGGCAACCCCACCATGAGCAGCCCCATCGCCAGCCAGCGCGCAGACCCATCATCTCGACCGGGTCCTGCCGGTGCCACCGAAGACCCCCGCCTGTCTCCCTTCATGCCCTTCCTTCCTGCCTTGGTTTACCATGCATGCCGCATGCGATGGCCAGCGTGCTCTTGGGTCAAGCCACCGCTGCGAACCGAAGCCCCCGGGTGCTCACCCCCAGCTCCGGCAGCCCCGTCACCCGCATCACCGCCTCGTAGATCGCCGCCCCAAAAGGCACCACGTCCGCCCGCTCCGGCGGCATCCCGCGCCGCCTTCGGCGCGCCGCGAGATCCTCCGACCAAAGCGATTCCACGTGCCCCGAAAGCCGGGCCGCCGTGAAGCTCGCCCCCTCGATGGCATCCCGGTCGAAGTCGTCACGCCCTTGCTCGATCATCGCGAGGATCGCCGTGGTCCCGCCCACCCCCAGCACGCGCCGTGGACGCCCCCATGACGCCATCGCCCCGGCCAATCCTGGAAGCACCTCGCGCCCAAGGAAGTCGTCGAGCCATGCCCTGACCCGCGCCAGCTCGCCTCGCCCGGGAGGATCCAAGGGGGGGAAACGCTCGCGAAGGCGAACGGAACCCATCGGGTGGGAGGAACGATGCGCAACATGGGCCGTGCCGCCGCGCGAGCGTTCCCCAAGGATGAACTCCGTGCTGCCGCCGCCCACGTCGAGGACCAGCAGCCGCACGTCCTGCTGCAAGGGATGCGTGGTCACCCCGGCGAAGGCCCATGCGGCTTCGGTCTCGCCGGAAACGACCTCCGACTCCAGTCCGCTCGCGTTGCGGATCGCGTCCAGCAGCTCGCGGCCGTTGGCGGCGTCCCGGGCGGCGGAGGTCGCGACCACGCGGACATGCGAAGCGCCGCGGGCAACCGCCTCCCGGGCGAACCCGGCCACGGCGGCGGCGGTGGCCGCGATGGGTCCCGGCTGGAGGAGGTGCGTCTCGTAGAAGCCCTCGCCGAGGCGCGTCTGCAGGGACGTCTCCCACACGGGTCGAACGTCGTCTTCGTCCACGTCCGCGAGCAGGACCTTCACGGAATTGGTCCCGACGTCGATCACGGCGCGGCGCGGCATGGGCATGGGCTACTTGAGCGTGGCGATGAACTCGACGAGGTGGCGAAGGTCTTGGCGCGAGAGAAGGTCCCCGAACCCCTCCGGCATGCCGGACAATCCCTTCTCCCGCTCCTTGATGTCTGCCTTGGCCACCTTCACGAGCCCGTCCTCGGGGCTGTTGATTTGAAGCTCGGCGGCCGTCTCGGACTTGATCACGCCCGCGTACGAGTTGCCGTTCCTGAGGGTGACCAGGACGTTCTCGAACCCGGCGGCGATGGCGGCGTTGGGGTGGACGATGCTGCCGAGGATGTAGGCGCGGTCATGCTTGTCGATGATGCCGGTGAGCTCCGGGCCGACCTCGCCTCCCTCGCCGTTGGCCTTGTGGCATCGGACACAGCTCACCTCGGCGCGCTCAAGGAAGATCTTCCGGCCTTCCTCGGCCGACCCGCCCGTGAGACAGGCCCGCCATTTGGCGATGGGGTCCTTGGGGTCGGCGGCGGCCTCGATGGCGTCCACGGCGGCCTTCAGCGAGGGCCGCTTGCTGGCCGCGTCGAGCACGTCGAGCCGAAGCTCGGCCGCGACCTTGCCCGCCTTGAGCTCCGCCAACCAACGGCCCAGCAAATCATCCACCGCCGCTCCCTCGATCGTGGCGAGCGTGGCAAGGGCGTTCTGTTTCTCGGACAACGTCCCGCCGGCGAGGATCGAGGCCAGCATGGCGGCCTTGCCGCCACCGGCGGCGGCGGGGGACGCAGGCTTCCGGGCGGTGGGCGGTGCCTGCACGCTGAGCTTGGCGGCGGCCTTGCGGACCTTGTCCGACGGGTCCTGCGCGGCCGCGTCGAGCGCGGCGCCCAGCTCGGCCGCCCCGAGCTCCCACAAGGACTGGAGCGCGGCCGCGCGCGCCGAGTCGTCTGCCTGCCTTGAGATGACCAATGCGGCCAACGCCGGCGCGGCCTCCTCGACGCGCAACTGGCCGACGGCGGTCGCGGCGGCCCGGCGAACGGCGTTGGGCGCGGATGCGAGCAGCGGGTTGATGACCGGCCGGAGCGCGTCGGCGGGAACCTTGCGGTCGCGCGCGAACGACGTGGGGCGCCACAGCCCGGTGACGCGGTCACGCCCGCCGTTGGCCGGCCAAACGCCCAGCGCGACCAGCGCCTCGGCGCGGACGGCCTCGGGGAGGTTGTCGCGCAGGGCTGCCGCGGCGAGCGCCTTGGCGGTGTCGGACGTCCCGAAGCGAAGGTTGGCGTTGACCACGCGCCGGGCGAGGGCGGGGCTGGAATCCGGAGCAAGGCCCGACCCGATCAGGGCGGCGAGGTCCGGCATCGCGCCCGCGATGGGGACGTCGTTGATCGCGCGGGCGGCCTCCGTGACGATCGCCTTGCTGGAGTCCTTCAGAAACTGCGCCACCTCGTTCCGCTCCAGCCGCCGCATCGCGAGCACCACGCCCATCCGCACGGCGTCGGACGGGTCCTTCGCGGCGGCAAGCAGGTCGTCCGGGTCCGCCGCCGTCACCAACGCCTGCACGGCGGCATGGCGCAGGTGCGGGTCGCGGTCGGCGTTGTCTCGCAACACCGAGTAGATGGCGGGCAACGACGCGCGGTTGCGGAGCTTGCCCAGCGCGATCGTGCCAATGGCCCGCACGTGTGCGTCGGCGTCGGTCGTGAGCTTCACGAGCCCGTCATGGGCGGGGGCGTAGGCGGCGTCGCCGAGCACGCGGGCGACGTTGGCGCGGACATGGGCCTCGGGGTCGCCGACGAGCGCGACCAGCGGATCCAGCGCGGGCGATCTTCCGCCATGCGCCGTGACGCGTGCGTCGCGCGAGACCTGCCCCAGCGCCCAGATGGCGTGAAGTCGGGCATGCAGGCTCCTGGAGGAGCGGGCGACCTTGGCCAGCGCGGGGACGACGGCCTCGCCCTTGCTGGCAAGGGTGAACTGGGCGTTCTGGCGGACCCGTTGATTGGGGTGGGCCAGCAGCCCGAGCAACGCCTTCTCCGGGCGCTGGGCGAAGCCTGCCGCCAGCAAGTCCCGGGTCGCAACAACCTCGGCCGACCCGATCTGGGCCGGGTCGAAGAACCGGTACAGGCGTCCCTTGCCCACGGGCTCCCATCCATCCACCCAGTCGAAGACCCAGTAGGCGCCGTCGGGGCCCCAGGTGCCGTCGGTGGCCTCGATCGACCAGATGAACTGCTTGTCCTCGACGATCTCGAAGGAGGCGCCCTTGGGCTTGAGCTTGAAGCTCCAGATGCCGGAGCCCGCGCCCGAGCCTCGGAAGTCGCAGAGGGTGAAGGTCCCGTTCCATGACGGGCCAAGGCCGGTGCCGGGGTAGTAGGCGACGCCGGACGGCCCGGCCGTGATGTTCTTGATGGGCGGCGTGATGTAGGCGGGCTGCTGGTCGTTCTGGGGCTGCCACATCTTCTCCATGTTCCATGGGCCGCGCGGCACCGGGGCGTCCGCCCCCTCAAGGAACTGCCACCCGATCCGCCACCCGCTGTCGCCCCCCTCGATCAGGTACGTCCACCGCGCCTGGTCGCCCCCGTCGGAGTTGTTGTCCCCGGTGAAGAGGTTCCCCCACTCGTCGAAAACCAGCTCCTGCGGGTTGCGCAGTCCCATGTAGAACATCTCCATGCCGGACCCGTCCGGGTTGCAGCGGAACACCGCGCCGGTATCCGGCGTGCCCACCACACGGCCCTCCGTGCGCAGGACCGAGGCCCGGTCGCCGATGCTGAAGTAGAGGCGGCCGTCGGGCCCGAACGTGAGCCCGTGCAGGTCATGGCCAAGGAACCCCACGCGCACGCCGTGCCCGTAGGAAATGCTCCGGCGGGCGTCGGCCGTGCCGTCGAGGTTGTCGTCGCGCAGGTGCCACACGTTGGGGATGTTGGCGAACCACACGTCCTTCCCGCGCGCAAGGACCCCGGCCGCAACCCCGTCCAGCGGCGTCGCGAAGTTGTCCGCGAAGACCTTCGAGATATCTGCGCGCCCGTCCCCGTCATGGTCCTTCAGGTAGCGGATGCGCTCGGTATTCTTGTAGTAGTCCTTCATCCCCTTCTCCCCGAGATGACGGCGCATCATCATGAGGCGGTCCTCCACGGACTTGCAGGCGAGGTCCTCGTCCAGCCAGTCCATGATCCCCCGGATGTCCGGCACCCCCCGCCATGCACGGAAGCTCTCGACGACAAACACGCGGCCGTCGTCGGCGACGTCGAACGACACCCCATGGGCGACGTCGGGCTCGGCCGCGAAGAGCTGTCCCTTCCAGCCCTGCGGGATCCGGAACCGTTTCAGGAAGCGTTCCCCCTCGTCGGAGGCGGCCGCGATCTTGGGGGACTCAAAGGCGCCTTGGGGCCCGAGCTGGTGCTGGCCATGGACGCCGTGGCACGCGGCCGCAAGGACGACGGCAATGCGAGTAAGAAGCGCTCGTGACATACGCGCGGCAAGGATACCGACGTCCGCCCGCAGGCCAAGGAGGCAATCGCCCGGACGCCCCGCCCGGCGGCCCGGACCGCCTACGCGGCCGTCGCGGCCGTGGTTGCCGCCCGCGCCGACGCCCCGCGGTGCACCCATGCCCCGGCGAGGATCGCCGCAATGTTGAACCCGGCGAACGCCATCAGCCCCTTGAACGCCGCGTCCGTGAACCCGTACGAGTGCAGCCCGATCCCCAGCATGTTCGTCCCGAACCATGACCAGCTCGTGACGATGTTCCCCGCGATCGAAAGCAGGTGCATGCCGCGCTCCCGAACCATGCCGCCCCAGCGCGCATGCAGGATCAGCGCGTTCCACAGCACGATGATCAACGCCCCGTTCTCCTTCGGGTCCCACCCCCAGAACCGGCCCCATGACTGGTCCGCCCAAATCCCGCCCAGCACCGTCCCCGTGAAGCTGAACAACGTCGCGAAGCACAGGATTCCGTACACCATCCGCACCAACGACCGCCCCATGTCCGGCGTCATCGCCCGACCGCCCAGCCCCAGCCCCACCCACATCAACGACAGGAACCCCGCCACGTACGTGGACGCGTACCCCAGCGTCACGATCACCACGTGCGTCGCCAGCCAGAAGTTTGTGTCCAGCACCGCGCGCATCATCTCCATCGTGTCGCCCGCCTGCGCGAGGTAGTGCGCCACGATCAACGACGCGAACGACAGCAGCCCCGCCACCGCAAGCCCGAGCGCGTTCCGCCAGAACCGCTCGATCAACAATCCCAGCCCCGCCGCGCCCCACCCGATGAAGACCGCCGAGCTGTACAGGTTCGTCACCGGCGGCCGCCCCTCCAGCACCATGCGCGTCACCAGCCCCGCCGTGTGCACCACGAACGCCGCCATCACCAGCCACCATGCCGCCCGCCGCGTCGCCTCGGACAACGTGAACCAGAACACCCCCGCCAGCACGAACGCCGCCATGTACAGAACCATCGACGTGTAGAACGGCTCCGCCCGGCTGAACACCTGCTCCTGCGAGGCCTTCGACAATTCCCGCCTGAACGTGGACGCCAGCACCGAACGATACTCCGTCACCGCCCCGTTGAACCCCGTCGCGTCCCCCTTCACCCGGGCGTCCGCCATGCGCGCAAAAAGCCCGATGCTCGGATGCAACGGCACCGTGCCCGCCTTCTCGATCAGCCGGGCCACCTCCGCCTGCGGCAGCGGCTCCTCGTTCACAAGATGCCTCAGCAACGCCACCGGGAACGATGACTCCAGCAACGCCTCCCCCATCCGCATCCAGTTGTCGCGCTCCCGCTCCGGGTGATGCGGCGGCACCACCAACGGCGCCTCCATCCCGTGCATTGCAAGGTACGTCTGCGCATGGTCCAGCGTCCGCGTCAGCGCGTTCGTGTCGAAGTCGCGCCCCGCAAACCGCGCCTTGAACGCCGCAGCCCCGCCCGGGATGGACGCCGTGTAGTCCGCCAGCTCCGCCCCAAACCCGGACGTGTTGGGCGGCTGCAACGTGCTCTGGAGCCGCAGGTACAACGTCATCGCCGACCCCAGCTTCAGCACCGCCTGCTCGTACGGGTCCCGGGACGCGTCCGCCTTCTCCCTCGCGACGTTGGATTGCTCCCGGAGCTTCTCCAGCCCGGGCATCAGCTTGCTAAACGAGTAATGCTTCCCGTCGTCCCGCGGGTCCGACGGGTCCAGCACCGGCAGCCCGAACAACGACTTCAGGTCCGGATGGTCGATCCGGAACACGCGCCGGTCATGGGCCGCCTGCGGGCGCGTCATCAGCTCCAGCAACCATTCCATCGCCGTCATCCGCGCCCCATCCCCCGCCTCCCGCAGCGATTGCTTGCCCCGGATTTGCAGCAGGGAGTTGCGCGCCACCGAATCAAACGGCTGCACCCGCCCGTTGAACACCACCGGCAGCCGCCCGAACGCCTCCGTGTCCATGCCGTCCGCCGACCTCGGCGGCGGGGCGAGCTTGGAGGCGGCCCAGATCAACGCGACGACGGCGACAAACGCCGGCGCCCAACGGGTGAGGAATGGCTTGTTCATGCGGCGACCGGCTTGATGGCGGCATTCGCCGTCGCGCGCGAGCGGCGCCCGACGAACCCGACAAGATGGATGAGGAACTGGACCATGAGCCCGCCGAAGACGAGGACGGTCCCGAAGTAGGGGCCCAGCCATGACGGGTTGCGCACGACCTGCAACGCGCTCGTGCCCCGCCCGCCGGCCTCGAGCTGCTCACGCCCCATCTGGAACTGGTAGAACGTCAGGCCCCCGTACCGCAGCGGCTGGTTCATGTAGATGTCCACCACCCGCTTCTCCCCCTTGCCCGGGTTCTCCACCTCCACCCGGCTCTCGAAGTTCTTCGGCGTGGTCGTGCCCCGGTAGATCTCGTGCTTCGTCCGCAGCAGCGTCAGCGCGAACGGCTGGTAGTACCGCGTGGGCCTCAGCTCCACCCGCCAGCCCGTCGCCGCCCCCGTCAGCCGCTGCGGCAGGAGCGTCGGCGCCACCAGCCATGTCCCAAGCAACGCCCCGCCCGCCTCCACCTCCACCACCGCCGCCGGCTGGTCCCGCCGGTCCATCGACAACGACGGCGGCAACGGCAGCATCACGAAGCTCGCGCCCGCACCCTGCGACGACGCGGGCGGCAGGTTCGTGTCCACCATGGGCGCGCGCCGCCGGACGTTGGCGTTGCGCGCCAACCTTTGGACCCGGACGATGAACGGCACCCGTTCATGCCGGAACTCCCCGCCCTCCCGGAGCAGCGTGGACGGCACCGCCACCACCATCTCCCGGTCCGTCCCGTCCACGTCCGTCACGAGGGCCAGCTCGTGCTTCGCAAAGTCCTCGGAGTAGTTCCGCGTCTCGCCCTCGCGGAAGCTCATCTGGCTCTCGCGCGACATCAGGTCCGTGAACAACTGCCCCAGCAGGAGCAGGACCAGCCCGACGTGCGTCAGCACGATCCCGGACTTGGTCCATGAGAACTTGAAGCGGCGCACGTGCGCGGCCACGAGGTTGGCCAGCAGCAGCCCGCCCACAAGGTAGCCCCCCGGGAAAACCGGCACGAGCGGCGTCGCGAAGTAAGCCTCCGGCGGCAGCGGCGCCGCCGGGATCCCGAACAGGTGCGCCGTCTTTCGCACCGCCGCGTTCATCGCCACCGCATCAACGAAGAAGCTCTTGAAGAACCGTTCCTGCACGAGGTACAGCCCCATCGGCTCCTGCGCGAGCGTGCCAAGGAAGACCAGCACGATGCCCAGCACGAGCAACGCCACCGTCAACCTCAGCGAACTCAGGAAATCCAACGCGCCCCTCAACATCACCAGCAACCTAGACGCATCCCGTCCCCGGCGCATTCCCGGATTTTTTTGGGTTCCTCGCCATGGGCCGTCCCTCCGAAGTTGCGGGCCTCATGAAGCGACGCCGGGCGCGGGTACCCCGGCTGCAACCCGTGCGCGAAGCCCCGGGAGCGCGGCCGTCCCCGGCCGCATGGGGCATGGGCGGATGGCATGGAGCGGCGCCCGGGGACGGGCGCGGTCCCAGGGATGGGCGGCCTGCACGGGCGCGGGCAACCCGGGCTGCGACCCGTGCGCGAAGCCCCGGGAGCGCGGCCGTCCCCGGGCGCATGGGGCATCGGCGGATGGCATGGAGCGGCGCCCGGGGACGGGCGCGGTCCCAGGGAGGGGCGGCCTGCACGGG
>CAIYFP010000567.1 GCA_903925515.1 uncultured Verrucomicrobiota bacterium | reverse complement strand
ACCACCCTCCGCACCCGGGAGGGGTGCCAGCCCAGTCCCGCCCCCGGCGCTGGCATCCCTGCCGGGATGCCGCGGTTCACGTTCGCACGGGTCCCCGGTGGTGTCGTCGCTTCGCTCCTCGACCATCGGCTACACGCTGGGAAGCCTCCGGCTTCATGGCAGATGGACGCCGAGGTCACTTGGGATGTGGCCACCTGCGCGCATGCCGCGGTCGCCCATCCGCTACGACGGCGTGTTGGCATGCAGCCTGCCGCAACTCGCCCGCCTGCGGGCTGCGAGCTTCCCGCCTCCTTGGGCGGGGGTTTGGGCTGCACGTCACTTCTTGACCGCGAAGAACCCGGCGTCGGCGGAGGGCAGCTGCGAGGCGGGGAGGTAGGTTGCCTTGCGCCCGCCCACGCCCACCACGGGCAGGCCGGGATCGGTCCATGCCCCGCCGAGGCTGGCCTTGGAGCGCAGCGAGTAGCCGGTGGCGGGGGCATCCCATGAGAACTTGTACACGGTGCCGCCCGGCACGAGCTGGATGCCACTCGTGTCCTGCGCAACGTTCTTCCATGTGGCGGCGTCGATGGACGCGAGCCCGGCGAAGTTGACGTCGAGGTTGCCCTGGAAGTCCGCCGCGTCGCCTTGGATGCGGAATCGTCCGAAGGTGACGGAGCGGTTCTTGGCGACGGTGTTGTCCATCTGCGCCCCGAGGTGGGGGAACACGTTGGCGAATCCGCCGAGGCTGTCCGCGGGCAGCTCGCCCGAAGCCTCGGTTCCGTCGGGGGCGACAAGGGTCGCGGTGGTGCCCTTCATGACGACGGTCCAGCGGCCGAGGACGGACGGGATGTCCTGGAGCCGGGCGAGGACGCCGGCCGGGTCGAAGCGGGTGCCGTGGGCGTTGGGTGCGTCCGTCTTGTGGCTGAGCAGGGCGGAATAGGAACCATTGGCCGCCTGCCGCAGCTCAAGGAAGACCGCGTTGGGCTCGTTCCAGTCGGGCGAGCCGCCCGGGTCGCCGGACTCGGTGCCGATGAGCCACAGGTAGATGAAGTGGTCGGTGGCACCCGCGCCGGGCCCCTTGGCGACATCGAAGGAGTATCGGACGGCGCCGGAGGAGGCGGTCCATGAATGCCGCGGCTCGACCGTCCGCAGCGACTGGCGCTGGTACTGGCTGCCGGTGGCGACCACCTCCAGGCCGGGCACGGCGGCCTCCACGGCGACCTGCGGGGGGGGGCGCGACGGTGTCGGAGACAAAGCGGACGTTGTCGAGCCAGTAGGTGATGGGCCCGACGAAGTCGTTGCCGGCGAAGCCGATGTTGAGGGCCACGACGGAGGAGAAGCCGGACGGGAGGAGTTCCTCGACCTGGGTCCATTGGCCGGCGACGACGGGCTTGGTGGTGTGCCAGCCGTTCCATGACCAGCCGGGGCCGCGCATCGCGATCTGGGTGATGTTGAAGTCGCCGTTCGCCGTCGCGGTGGACGTCGCGGCATCGACCTTCACGTCATAGGCGATCTTCGAATAGGTGGTGAAGTCGAACCCGAGCGCCTTCTGCAGGTTGAACTCCTGCCATGAGGTGGAGGAAGGGTAGTTGACGGTGATCTTCAGCGAGCCGGAGGCCGGGTCGCCCTTGGCATCCGTCGAGGCGTCCCAGTCGAGCGTGAAGTCGCCCACGCCCCAGCCCCGAGCCCAGCCTTCGGTATCCAGGTCGAAGCCCGAGTAGATGTAATCCTCGGCCCGGATGCCGGAGGTTGTGGAAAGGGCCAAGGCCGCAAGGCACGCACGCCCAACAATCAATTTTTTCATGGTCTTGAACTCGCGATTTGAGGAACCGAACACGACAAGGACGCGTTCGTCTAGCCCGGGATTTCCGGCGGGGCGTGAGGCCGGCGGTTCCATGCCGACCCTTCGTCCTCGATGGGACGGCATCGACTGCAAGCTTGCCGGGGCAAATGGATCATGAGGCCATCGTTGACTCCTTTCGCCGACCGGGATACCGACGTCCCATGCCTTGCGCCCCGGCCGTTCGCCGCGCCTTTCTCGCCATGGCGGGCGTCGCCATCGCCCTCCCGCTCGCCGCATTGCCATGGTTGTGCCTCAAGGCGGGGCTTCTCGTCCACGTGGGCAGGCCGGCGTTTGCCCTGCTCGTCGCCGCCGACGCCCTTGTTGGCGCGCTTGTCCTTTGGCGCGCCGCCACGGGCCGCGCCTGACGCGGCCCGGCATGCCCGTTCGGCCTTCGCCATTCGACGCGGCCCCAAACTAGGGATTGCCGCCATGCCGATGCCGTCGATAGCCTCTGCGTCGTTCCCCGCGGCTTACCGCAGAACCGGCCTTGAATCCTCGCGCGCCGGATGGCGTCGAGACGGGCCGAGCACACGAAGAATCGAGACCTATGAATACTCCCTCATCCACCTCGCCCATGACGCGGCGCGGGTTCCTCTCATCCACGGGCGCGACGCTGGGCGCGGTGGCCGCCACCGGGCTCGTCGCGGACCGCCTCGCGTTCGCGCAGGCCAGCGACACGCTGAAGATCGCGCTGATCGGCTGCGGTGGCCGGGGCTCCGGAGCCGCCAACCAAGCCTTGAGTGTCCCCGGCACCAAGCTTGTGGCCATGGCGGACGCCTTCAAGGACCGCCTCGACGGCGCGCTCAACGCCCTCAAGCAATCCAAGGGGCCCCAGGTGGATGTCCCTGCGGACCGCCAATTCGTGGGCCTCGACGGCTTCAAGCAGGCCATCGCCCTTGCCGACGTTGTCATCCTTGCCACGCCCCCCGGCTTCCGTCCGTTCCACTTCGAGGAGGCCGTCCGCCAAGGGAAGCACATCTTCATGGAGAAGCCGGTTGCCACCGACGGCCCCGGCGTCCGCCGCGTCCTTGCCGCCGCCGAGGAGGCCAAGAAGAAGAACCTCAAGGTCGGCGTCGGCCTCCAGCGCCATCACCAGCCCGGCTACCTCGAAACCCTCAAGCGTCTCCATGACGGCGCCATCGGCGACATCCACTCCCTCCGCGTGTACTGGAACGACGGCGGGGTCTGGGTGAACCCCCGCAAGCCCGGCCAGAGCGAGATGGAGTTCCAGCTCCGCAACTGGTACTACTTCAACTGGCTCTGCGGCGACCACATCGTCGAGCAGCACATCCACAACCTCGATGTCGGCTGCTGGATCAAGAACGCCTACCCCGTCCGCGCCTTTGGCATGGGTGGCCGCCAGGTCCGCAACGCCAAGGAATACGGCGAGATCTTCGACCATCACGCCGTCGAGTACGAGTT
>CAIYFP010000566.1 GCA_903925515.1 uncultured Verrucomicrobiota bacterium | reverse complement strand
GGTGCCAGCCCAGTCCCGCCCCCGGCGCTGGCATCCCTGCCGGGATGCCGGGGTTCACGTTCACACGGGTCCCCGGTGGTGTCGTCGCTTCGCTCCTCGGCCACCGGCTACACGCTGGGAAGCCTCCGGCTTCATGGCAGATGGACGCCGAGGTCACTTGGGATGTGGCCACCCGCGCGCATGCCGCAGTCGCCCATGCGCTACGACGGCGTGTTGGCACGAAGCCTGCCGCAACTCGCCCGCTTGCGCATCGCAAGCTTCCCAACTCCTTACGCGAGGATTTGGGCCGGTACAGGTAATGCCCAAGGGACGAGGCTCTTGCGGAAAAAATCGGCAGGCACGATCGCCAGAATTGCAGCGTTCCAGCCAAGCCCCAGCAGGCCCAAGGCGCGAGTGTCACCGGACCGCCCCAAGGCCCAGGTCGTTGTCTGAACAGGCTGGACGTGCCCGGTCCCGGCAGCATAGGCAACGGGAGCCCACCAAGAACAGGGCGCGCCGGGAACATCCCTGGGCGCGCCCTGCGCAAGCCAAGGACTGCCAACCCTCAAGACTGGCTCCGGCCACCACCGGCCGTTGCCCGACGCCATGCACCCACGCCGACCAGCGCCAGTCCAACGCCCATCGCCATCACCTCCGGCTCGGGAATCGCCGCTATCTGGAACTGCAGCGTGTTGAGGGAATAGGTGACGACGGTGGGGTCCATCGGGTCGCTGGAATCATAGCCGCTGAATTCCGACGCGGCGTCACCACTTGAATCGGGCAGGAACATCCTGACGACCCATGGCCCATAATCCGTCAGGCCCCGTCTGATCGTGACCTCGCCAAGCAAAAGCTGCCCGGAGTTCCCTGCAATGGAAGGAGCCGACGCGAAGTCGTCCAGGTACTCAATGTTCGCGGAAACAGAAGACGAATTTTGGGCGGATATCGGCGTCGTCACCACAGAGGTCAAACTGCCATTGGCATTGTTCCATGGCTGTTGTTGCCAAGGCGACGGGTCCGTCCTGACGATGCCATTGGTCTGCGTAGTAGTCCACCGCGTGTTGCCGCCGAAAAAGCCGCCCGTCAAAGGAGTCGCAGCCGAGCCTACGAAGTTCAAGTCATGCACCACCGTCGAGGACCCTCCGGTCACGTTTGCGTAAATGGTGGCACCAAGAATGGGAAGGGTCGGGGTGGATGACGTGTTCTGAACGAGCAGCCGCACGGTCAGGAACTCCGCCGCTGCCCCCGTGGGGTAGTTCACGCCGAACGCCGCGGGCGTGCTCGGATCCACGCTCATGATCATCGTCTGGCCCATGAGTGCATCACTCATGCCCAATCCGATTCCAATCCCGGCCACTCCACCCATCCAACCCGCTCTCCCCAACCCGAGCAGGCTGCCCCTCGTCACCACCGCCCAATTTTTCATCATGGTCTTTTGCCTTGCCATATCGTTGTTTCCGTCCCCCGCTTATCGAGACGACCCATGGCCCGACCCCACCCCCGTCGTGCCAGTTGCCATCCTGAAAAACCTCGCGGCTGTTCCCGCGTCAATCGGAACCCCCCAGTGCCACCGCGATCCTGCCCGCGTCGGCTGGACGGTCACGGCCCGCCATGTGCCGCTCGCAAGATCGTCCGAGTACTCCATCCGCGGGGCGTCGGCTCCCGTCGCATCAACCTCGAAAACCATGCCGCCACCAGTCGGATCCATCCGGAACCCAACCTTTGGGGACCCATCCACAGCGCCGCCTCCCACCTTCACCAAGATGGCCTCCTGCGACACGGGAATCTCAAGGATGTCGCCAGGGTCCGTTGGCGAGAGGGTGTTGAAAAACGATGCCATGTCGAATTCCGCGCCGTCCGCCGTCCTCGCCTCAACCATCAACCGAAAGGTCGTCGGGCCCGCCGGAACCCCGGTCGTGTCAAACTCAATCTCGGCCACGGGCCACTTGCTTCCCGCGGCAATCACCAGCGGGGAAGCGACCGACAGGGATGCCCCTTCCAATCCAACCATCACGTCTCCCCGCGTGCCCCGAACTTGGTATTGGGACAGCAACGTTGACGTCAATGGGCTGCCCTCGATGTCTAGCATCCTGACCGATGCAATCGTAGGCCGATCTTGGGACGACGCGCCGGGCACGGGCGTAATCCCGAAATAGAACGTTCCGGCGACAACCGGGGCAGACGTATCACCTCGGTTCTCAAGGTAGATCTTGGCTTTCTGGCCTCCCGCCTCCGTCCTCAACGCAATTTCGCCCGTTGGGGCGGTTACAATGAGCCCGCCCAGCACAACCGGCACCCCCAGCCACGAGACCGCGCAGACGCCCGCCAATCTTTTCATGTTATTCATCGCCCCCTTGCCTCAAACCTTGCTCGGCGTCGCCCCACGTCCCCAAGGGCTCCTGCCAAGCAACACACCACCGCAACGCTCAGAAAGCTTCCCGCCCACTTGAAGTTCCAGTCAAGTTCAGATTTGAAACTCGTGTCGCCGTCGTCGTCTGGTTCAACCGCACCAGCGGCACGTCCGTCGTGTTCACCAGCCCGTCCCGGTTCATGTCCTGCGCCGACGTCAGCGGCACCAACCCAAACCGCGCCGCCAACCGCACGAACGCAATGGCGAACGCAATGGGGTCACATCTAAACGTTTGACATTTGTTCGAGTGACCCAGCTTGGAACAACCCCGTGCG
>CAIYFP010000565.1 GCA_903925515.1 uncultured Verrucomicrobiota bacterium | reverse complement strand
GTCGCCTGCGACGGGCGCACCGTCGTCACCTGCTCCCGGTTCGGCCTCCCCATGGCCATCAGCAACGGGTCCGCCGACACCAACGCCGCCCGCGCCTGCCCCGCAAGGGGCGTGCCTTCCACCCGGCGCGCAATCCCGCCCGTCAACGACCACGGGCCCATCCCTTCCGGCCCCAGCACCGACGCGGCCCTCCAACCCTCGCCCTCCCATCCATTCGGGCCGTCCGTCCGCGCCTCCCATCGGCCGTCCGTCGCCACGTCATGGGCATTCCCCCGCGAGGCGTCCTCGCCAGCCTTGCGCAAGGATTCCTTGCCGGCCGCCGACGCCATCCGGATTCGCACGTAGGCCAGGACTCCCGCCGGGTTCGCGCCGTCCCCGCCGTTGACCGCCTCGATCCCGAGGACGTTCGTCCCCGCGCGCCAGCCGTCCCTGAGGAAGTACACGCCCGCCTGCGACCAGTCGCCGGCGTCCGAGCCGCGCACGCGCTTCCCGTTGAGGAAGACCCTTGCCGCGTTGTCCGCATGCACGTGCAACACCGCCTCGGTGGGCACCGAAGGCACGACCACGATCCGTCGTAGCCAGTTCGTCCCCGGCGGCACGCCCGTCGCGCCATGGGCCGAGCCCCAAACCCAGAAGGCATCCGGCACCGGCGACTTGCTCCCCGATGCATCCGGCGCGGCGGGCTCGACCAGCAACGGCGACAGGTCGCCCTCCGGCCGGTCAAACCACTCGCCCGTCACCGCGCCCAGCGTGTCGCGGAATTGCTCCGCCGTCAGCCGACGCAACGCGGGGCCCTGGAAGACGAACCTTTCCCCCGCCTTGGGCGACGCGTCCACCGACGGCAGCGCGTAGGCACGGCTGGTCGCGATCAGGCGCAGGGTGCGCTTCAGGTCCCATCCATGCGCCACGAGGTCCTCCGCGAGCCAGTCGAGGATGTCGGCGTCCCATGCCGCGTTCTGCATCACGTCAAGGGGCTCCACCAACCCGCGACCCATCATGCGCGCCCAAAGACGGTTCACGATCGTGCGCGACAAGCGGCCGTTCGCCGGCTGCGTGATGATCCGCGCCACCTGCTCCAATCGGTTGCTCCGCGGCGCCGACGCATCCACCGAGCCCAGCTCCGGGAACAGGAACCGCAACGGCGCCACCTTCCCCGTCGGCTTGTCGCACTGGACCATCGGCAGCGGCGCGTCCGCATAGATGCCCGCAAGGCCGTAGCAATCGCTCAGCTGCCAGTCGTCGATGAACGAGTCATGGCACGAGGCGCACTTCAGGTTCACCCCCATGAACACCTGCGACACGTTTTGCGCCGCCTGCATCGGGGGCGTCATCGACGCGTTCACCACGCCGCGCCAGACGATCCCCTTCGTGAACCCCTCCGCCTCCGGGCGCGGGTTCACCAGCTCGCGCACGAACTGGTCGTAGGGCTTGTTGTCGCGCAGCGCCGCGTACAACCACCTGTGGATCGGCTTGCGCCCGCCGTCGATGTAGCCGGTCCCCTTGTAGTCGTTCCGGAGCAGATCGTTCCAGAACGTGAGCCAATGCTGCGCATATCGCTGCCGGTCCGAGAGCAACCGCTCCACGAGCCGTTCCCGGCGCTTGCTCGCCGGGTCCTTCTGGAACGCCGCCCACTCCGCATCCGTCGGCGGCACCCCCACCAAGTCATAGAACACGCGGCGCGCGTAGGTCCGGTCGTCCACCACCGCCCCTAGCCTCACCTTCTCCCGCGCCGCGTAGGCCGACACGAGCCGGTCGAGCGGATGGTCCCCCCCGCCCTTCGGCAGCGCCACCGGACGGGGCTCGAGGTTGTTGGCGGGAATGCGCCCGAAGCCAACCGCCTTGGGCCACGCCACGCCTTGGTCGATCCATGCCCGCAAGACGCCCACCTCCTCGGCCGTGAGCCGCTTGCCCTTCTGCGGCATCACGTCGTCCGGATCCGTCCCCGCCACCAGATGAACCAGCCGGCTCTCCGCGCCCTGGCCCGGAACGATCGCCACCCCCGAGTCCGCCGGCGCAAGCGCCGTCTCCCTCGTGTCCATGCGCCAGCCGCCCTTCGCCTTGCCCCGCCCGTGACACTTGATGCAGCTCGCCTCCAGCACCGGCTGCACGTCCCGCACGAAGTCCACCTTCCGCGATGCCGGCGCCGGAAGCCGGGCCATCGCGTCCGCCGACGGCCCCGCCCCATGGCCCGTCCCCGCCATGCCCCAAAACCCCATGAAGCCCGCGAGCAGCCATCGTGCTGGACCAAAACAAGGGGAATGCGCCATGCCGCTACTAGCTATCCACCCCCGCCCCACGGCGCGAGCCCAAACTTCCCGCCAAACCGCGCCCCAGCAGGGGCGCCACCACCTCGCTCCGCACGGTGCCACGCCGCAGGCGTCGCCCGGCGCCTCACCTCCTTGGCGGCGCCACCTCGCGCACCGTCGCACCGTGCGTCTCGCTCAGGACCAGCAACGAGATCTTCTCCACGGCGCCAAACTCGCCCGAGACCAGCATGGGGTGGTCCAGCCCGTTCCCCTCCGCGCCGCCCCGGACCGGAACCGGGCCGGACCTCGTCTCATGGATGCTGGCGTAGTCGAACCGGCCCCGGAGGTCCGTGTACCCGTCCTTCAGGAACCGGACGCCCCCGCCCGCGACGCGTGCATAGGCCTTCACGTAGGCACGCGGCACCGGTTGGTCCCCCTTCGCGTCCCGCAGCTCTAGCCGCCCATGCCCCTCCGAAAGCAGCAGCTTGAAGGTGTTCGCATGGTACGGCTGCGCCTTCCTGCGCCCGCCGCCCACGACCTCCACCAACACGTTGGACTTCAGGAACCGGGCGGGCAGCGGCACGTCCACCCCCGGCTGCCCCTCGCCCACCCCATGCACCGACGACGCCGTCGGCTTCACGATCGAGAAACGGCCCGGGTCGCTCGCCACGAACGGGCTCGTGCTGAAAAGGAACTCCGGGTCCATCAGGTAGTAGTTCAACGTCACCTCGCGCAGGCTGCGGCTCGTCACCCGCGCCACGCCGCCCTCCACCAGCAGGTCCACGAAGGGCTCCCGCGCCGCCAGCTCCGCCTCGCGACGCTCCCGGTCCGGCGTCTCGCCCGGGCGCGTCACCTTCCGGCCCTCCGCCTCGTCCGCCTGCGCGACCACCTCCGCGAACAAGCCACGCCAACGTTCCACCGGATGCGTCGCATGGGCGGCCGCGATCGCCCGGGCCTCCGCCGCCTTCCCCTCGTAGAACGCGGCGTAGCACCGCACGTAGTCGAGCTGCAAGCCCGTCGCCACGTCCGCCGCCCTCACCCCCTTCAGCCTCGCCAACCCCTCCTCCACCCGGTCCTGCAAGAACAGGAAGTACACCAGCGACAACTCGTCCCCCGCGTCCAGCAACGGCTTGTGCGCGAGGATGTCGAGCAACCTTCGGTACTGCCCCAGCACCGCGGGGTTCGGCACCTGCCGTTCCGCCCCGAACCGATGAAACCGCTGGTTGACCAGCGGCGAGTACTC
>CAIYFP010000564.1 GCA_903925515.1 uncultured Verrucomicrobiota bacterium | reverse complement strand
GCAACACGTGCCGCCCCTGCGCCCGTCGGTACCGCGCGAGGATGTCGGTCGCCGTGTAACCCTCCGGATGCCCAACATGCAGGCCCGCCCCGGACGGGTACGGGAACATATCGAGGATGTAGAACTTGGGAGGCAACTCGCCGGCGGAGACGACCTTCCCCGCCACGCCATGACGAAGTCCGAAGGGGTGGTCGGCCGGGATGGCCTCGCCGGGATTGAAGGCCCGGAACGTCTGGCTGGAAAGCCAGTGCTCCTGCCACCGGGGCTCGATCAAGTGAAACGGGTACTGCCTGCGTGCCATGCGGAGGCCAAGACTACCGCACGCCCCGGACGCTTCCCAGCCGCGAGTTCAAACCCATGACGCGCCACGCGGCCGAAACCAGCTAAACCCCACTCCTCGCGCAAGCAGGGCGCAACCTCGCGATCCGCAAGCGGTGGAATTGCGGCTGGCTGCGCGCCCAAGCGCATTCCTCGCGTCTTCTCGGCTCCGCAGGCCGGAATCCCGACTGCATGCATCACGGGTTCAGCACTTTGGAAGGCTTGGTTTTTGAATCGCGCGGAGACGCGGAGACGCGGAGAAGGCCTGCCGGCTCGACCCTACCAAGGAAACCGCCGGTTGGCCGACCGGCCAGATTTCACTGGCCCAAGCAACCAAGGCCCGCCTTGGCCCTGATCTTCGCGTGAGGAAGACCGGGCTGCATGCATCACGGGTTGCGCGCGGGGATCAGGGCCGCACATGGCCCCTTCCCATCGCGCCCCCCTCCCTGTCACCCTTCGCCCATGTCTGCCATGCCACGACGCCGATTCCTTGCGGCCGCCACGGCCACCCTCGCCTCCAGCAAGGCCCTCCACCGCGCCTCCGCCGCGCCCATGCCGCCCGTGTCCGAGTTGTCCGGGCGCGCCCCGCTGTTTGTCTCCACATGGCCGTTCGGCAAGCCCGCCAACGAGCGCGCCCTCCTCACCATCCAATCCGGCGGCGGCGCCCTCGACGCGGTCGAGCACGGAATCAACCTCACCGAGGCGGACCCCTCCAACCCATCCGTCGGCCTTGCAGGCATCCCCAATTCCGAGGGCGTCGTCCAGCTCGACGCCTGCATCATGAGCGGCCCGGGGCACAAGGCCGGCGCCGTCGCCGCCGTCGAAGGGTTCCGCCACCCCATCTCCATCGCGCGCCGCGTCATGGAGACCACCAAGCACGTGTTCTTGGTCGGCGAAGGCGCCATGGAATTCGCGCGGCAGCACGACTTCGAACGCGGCCCCAAGGTCTCCCCCGGCCAACGCGAGGCATGGCGCAAATGGAAGGACGCCGAGGCCCGGAAGGCGCGGCCCAAGGCCGACAAGGGCCATGACACGATCGCCATGGTCGCGCTCATGCCCGACGGCAACCTGTACGGCGGCTGCTCCACCAGCGGGCGCGGCTACAAGCTGCCGGGACGCGTCGGCGACTCCCCCATCATCGGGTCCGGCCTCTACGTGGACAACGAGGTGGGCGCGGCCGGCGCCACCGGCATCGGCGAGAACGTCATGCGCTTCTGCGGGTCGTTCCTCGTCGTCGAGTTCATGCGGCAAGGCCTTCACCCCCAAGACGCCTGCATCGAGGCCATTCGCCGCATCGCACGGCTCGACCCGCAAGGCTTCGACCTGTCCATCAACTTCGTCGCCCTCGACCGCAAGGGCCGCTTCGGCGCGGCCGGCACCGGCTCCGGGTTCGAGTACGCCGTCACCTCCCCGGACTCCTCCCGCGTCCTCCAAAGCCCCGGCCTCACCTCTGCCAGCACCGGGCCCGTGGGCGGCAACCAAAAATAGCCCAACGACCTGTTGACCTTCCCGTCGCGTTTCGGGCAAAACCTCCGTCGAAAGATGGGCATGATCCTCGTAAAGACTCCCGTAGTAGGCCGCAGTGCGGCCGCGGGGTCTTGTCGTGCCTGAGCAGGCTTTCGCAAGAACCCACGGCCCGCACGGCCGTGGGTTTTTTGTTGCCCACGTCCGGCGACCCCCGCGCATCCTATCCGAGATATGAGCACCGCCACCGCAACGTCAGCAGCCGCCCCCGCAGCCCCGGAGGCCGCGCCGGAAATGTTCGGGCGCGACATCTTCGTCCGCGCCCTCGAACGCGCCGGCGTCGAGGTCATCTTCGCCTACCCCGGCGGCGCCTCCATGGAGCTCCACCAATCCCTCACCCAGTCCACCATCCGGACCATCCTGCCCCGGCACGAGCAAGGCGGCTCCTTCGCCGCCGAGGGCTACGCCCGCGCCACCGGCAAGGCCGGCGTCTGCATGGGCACCTCCGGCCCCGGCGCCACCAACCTCGTCACCGCCATCGCCGACGCCTTCATGGACTCCTGCCCGTTGGTCGCCATCACCGGGCAGGTCCCCCAGGCCATGATCGGGCGCGGCGCGTTCCAGGAGACCGACATGATCGGCGTCACCATGCCCATCGTGAAGCACTCCTACCTCATCACCAACATCCACGACATCCCGCGCATCGTCGCCGAGGCCTTCTACATCGCCGAGTCCGGCCGCCCGGGACCCGTCGTCATCGACTTCCCGAAGAACGTCCAGCAGCAAAAGGCCCGCCCCGTCTGGCCCACCCTCGACGAAATCAAGCGCGGGTTGCGTGGCTATGACGCCGACCCCAAGGCCCTCGACGCTGACCTCGCCAAGGTCCTCGCCCTCATCGAGGGCGCCAAGCGGCCCGTCCTCTACGTCGGCGGCGGCATCATCACGTCCGGCGCGGCCGGCGAACTCCTCAAGTTCGCCCAAGCCTGCAACATCCCCGTCACCACCACCCTCATGGGCATCGGCGCCTTCCCCGAGGAGCACCCCCTGTCCCTCCGCTGGCTCGGCATGCACGGCGCCGCCTTCGCCAACTGGGCCGTCAACGGCGAGTTCCAGCAACGCAAGTCCCCCTCCGAACCCCTCGTCAAGCTCCAGGACGGCGCCGACCTCCTCCTCGCCTTCGGCGTCCGCTTCGACGACCGCGTCACCGGCGCCTTCTCCGAGTTCGCCAAGGACGCCACCATCGTCCACCTCGACATCGACCGCTCCGAGCACAACAAGAACAAGCGCGCCCACCTCGCCATCCATGGCGACGTCCACGACTCCCTCGCCCGCCTCAACCATCTCCTCGCCGCCATGGGCGGCATCAAGGCATCCTTCGAGCCGTGGCATGCCACCGTCGCCGCATGGAAGGCCAAGGCTCCCTTCCAGTACACCACCAAGGCCCAGATCATCGACTCCGACCACATCAAGCCCTATGCCAAGGATGGCGAGGACTTCATCCTGCCCCAGATGGTCATCGAGGAACTCCATCGCCTCACCCATGGCGACGCCATCATCACCACGGGCGTCGGACAACACCAGATGTGGGCCGGCCAATGGTACAAGTACAAGCACCCACGCCAGTTCATCACCTCCGCCGGCCTCGGCTCCATGGGCTACGGCTTCCCGGCCGCCCTCGGCGCCAAGGTCGCCTGCCCAACCAAGCAGGTCGTGGACATCGACGGCGACGGCTCCTTCCTCATGAACATCCAGGAGCTTGCCACCGCCACCGTCGAGAAGATCGCCGCCAAGGCCATCATCCTGAACAACCAACACCTCGGCATGGTCGTCCAATGGGAGGACAACTTCTACGGCGGCAACCGTGGCCATACTTACCTTGGCAACCCCGCCCGCCGCTCCGGCATCTACCCCGACTACGTCAAGGTCTGCACCAGCTTCGACGTCCCCTGCGAACGCGTCGTCTATCGCAAGGACCTCCGCGCCGCCCTCGAACGCATGCTCGCCGCCGAGACCCCCTACGTCCTCGACGTCATTACCCCCTACACCGAGCACGTCCTCCCCTTCATCCCGGCCGGCCGCACCGTCGCCGACATGATCTGGAAGTAGCACCCCCCTCCCCTCCTCCTCCCCAATCGGTCGCCGTGCCATCACGGCGACCCCTCCTCGCATCGGTCGCCGGCGACCCCCGGCGGGCCCCTCCTCATGCCGCAGGCCCCACCGGCGCCACCCCCGCCTTCAGCGCCCGCCTCGTGAAGCCGACGGGCGGCTCCACAATCGCCCCGGCATGACGACACGCCGCGGCCAAGGCATGGTCCGCCGTCACGACCCACGACGGCTCCTCGCCCCGCCTCGCCACCAACATCCCCACGATCACCTTGTCCGCCCGGTCCCGTCCCTCGCCGCCGGACCATTCCACCCGGACCGTCTTCCCGAGCGTCCGATGCGATGCGTGGGGGCCGTCCGCGACGAACCGGATGTCCGCCATCCCTGCGACCCGTCCCAACTGCCTCATCCATGGCTCGAGCCTCTTGATCGAGGCCAGGAACTGGTCCGGCTCGCGCGACACCCCGAGTTCCTCCCCGGCCTGCCCTATCCAGTTGAACGTGTCCACGAGGATGCGCCCGGGGGCGCGCCCCTGGATCACGTCCATCAACCGCGCCTCGCGACGCCCGGCGCCGGCCTGCAAGGCGGGCTCGTCAAGGACCGATTCCCTCTCCAACAACCGCCCCGCCAGCCACCCGTGCGCCTCGGTTCCAATCAACCCCTGCCCCGCCAACGTCTCGATCCGCAGCCTCAACCCGGCCAGCGCCTCCTTGCCCACGGCCGTGGCCACCTCCATCGCAAGGTCCTGCACCCACCCACGCGACGCGGGCGCCTCCCCCACCAGCCGCCGCCGCTCCACCATCGCCTCGTCCAGCCGCCGGATGACCTCCTCCAGCTCCGGGCATCGGTGCAACGCGGACTCCACCGCCATCCGGGCCTCGTCCCGCTGCTCCTCGATCACACGCATCTCCGCCCGCAATCGCGCCACGTTTGCCCCGTGCGGGTCCATGGCCTCGTGACGCCGCACCGCCGACCGCGCCCGCTCCAGAAGTCCGGGCAAACCCGCCTCCGACGCCCCCGCCTCAACAAGGTCCTCGACCTCCATCGCGCGCGCCAGCCATGGCGTCATCCGGGCCGCGCGGTCTGCCTCGACCGCCTCGGAAACCCGCCTCGCGATCCCTGCCTCAAGCGCCTCGCGCTCGGCGGTCATCCTCGCGACGCGCCCCTTCCATTCCTCCACCTCGGCATGCAGGAGGCGCCCCTCTTCCCGCCGGGCCGACCTTTCCCTCGCCATGGCGTCCTCGGCCTCCCGCACCCGCCTTCGTAGTTCCTCGGTCCTTGCGCAGGACTCCACGGTCGCCCCGGGGACATTTCTCGCGCTCCATGCCGGGACGCCAAGGCTTCCCATGAACGTGCGCTCCGCGAACGCCGCCCATGGCGCACGCGTCGTGTCGTCCGGTTGCGCCGTGTTTGCCGCCCATTCCGCCGTCGCAAGCCCCTTCACCTCGGGCCTAGGGTCCAGCCACAACGCCAACGCCATGCGTCCCGCGCCGGCCGCGCCGCACAAGTCCGCGAGCCGGGCCTTCAACGTCTCCACCTCCAGCGCCCGCACGAGCGCCCGCAACGGCATCCCTTCCCTCAGCACGCCCACCACGAAGTCCGGCAGCCATTCGTGCCCGTGCGTCATCATCGAGAACCGAGCAAGGATGGCGTCCGTCTTGCTGAAGCTTCCGTTGCATTGCTCCCCCAACAGCCGGTGCAGCTTGGCCGGCGCCTTCCTCAGGGCCTCCGCAACATGCGGCCGCAGCCATTCCGGGACGGGCATCTTGGCCCATGGATTGTCACGCGTCTCCGCCGGGTTGGTGGTGGTCATGGCACGATGGCTTCAAGGTTTCCCGTCTCTGGACTTCCTTTTCCATACACCAGCGCACCGGGCGTGAACAGGGACATCGCCGGCCCCGGATCCGCGCGCATGCCGTCCTTGAGTGCACGGCTCTCGCCTCACGCCGCGCGAGCGGTGGGTGGAAAAGACCGCTCCTCCCAAATCCTCGCAGAGCCTGCCCCGGGGTCGCAGGGTCGTGGATCGAGGGATTCCACCGCGCTTGCGCCGGGATTTGGGATGAAACCCACTCTCCCCGCCCCGCCTCCCCGACCCGGTTCGTCGCATGGGCCAAGGCTGGGATCGTCGTGGCCCACCCCGTGACTGGAACTCACCGACCACGCCAAGGAATGCCGTTTCGCCTTCCGCTTCCTCGGGGCAATCCCAGCCCGCGCTCGCCCGCGCCGGATGGTCATGGCTAACGTCGGTTCCGCGCCCCATCGGCGCGCTCGTGAGACATCATTCCATCAAGAACCCCGGCCCGGAAATCCGGCGCATGACCACGTGGCAGGTTGCACGTCGCGTTGCCACGCTCCTGCGCCCCTACCGCGCGATGGCCCTCGGCACCGTGGCTTGCGCGATCCTTGGACAGCTCGCCGGGATGGCCTTCCCACGCCTCACCCAGTACGTCATCGACCATGTCCTCGTCGCCAACCGCCCCGACCGCCTCGGGCCCGTCATCGCCGTCCTCGCGGGCGCCTATCTCCTGCGCGACGTGTTGAACAGCGCCCGCATCCGGCTCAACAACGCCTTCGAACAGGCGGTCATCCTTGACCTGCGTCGGCAAGTGTTCGCCCGGCTCCAGCGCCTCCCTGCGTCTTGGTTCGACCATCGCTCCAGCGGCGAGCTCATGACCCGCGTCATCGAGGACGTGGGGGCCATGGAACGCCTGCTCATCGACGGGACGGAGCAGGGCGTCGTGGCGGTCCTTGGGATCGTGGGCGTGGCGGCCTTCCTGCTGGCCAGCAACCCGCTGCTGGCTGCCGTCGCCATGGCTCCCCTTCCCTTCCTTGCCGCCGGGGCCATCGGGTACACCACGTCCGCCGGCGAGCGATACCGCGTCCGCTCCAAGGCCAGCGGGGCGCTCCATGCCCTCCTCATGGACAGCCTGCAGGGCGTCAGGCAGGTGAAGGCATTCGGCCGCGAACAGCATGAGGATGATCGGTTCACCCTGCGCGCCACCGACCTCAAGGACGCCACCCTGCGCGTCATGCGCGCATGGGCATGGTACAGCCCCGGCATGTCCCTCGTCGCCGCCATGGGCACCGTCCTGGTCCTGGGGGTCGGCGGACGCCAGGTGCTCGAGGGACGGATGTCGCCGGGCCAGCTCGTCGGCTTCCTGCTCTTCCTCGCGATGTTCTACCAGCCCGTGAGCCAGCTTCACGGGCTCAACCAAATGGCCCAGGCCGCACGCTCCGCCGGCGAGCGCGTCTTCGACGTCCTCGACGCCGAGCCCGAGCCGGTGTCGCCACCCCACGTGCCCTCGGCCCCATGGCGCGCCGAAGGCGACGTCGAGTACCTCGGCGTCCATGCCAGCTATGGCCCGCAGCGTCCCATCCTGAACGACATCCACCTCCACGCGCGGCCGGGCGAGGTGGTCGCGCTCGTGGGGCCCACCGGCGCGGGGAAGACCACGCTCGTCCATCTCCTGCCACGCTTCCGCGAGCTGTCCGCCGGGGTCATCAGGATGGACGGACGCGACATCCGGGACCTGCCCCTCGAGCAATTGAGGCGGCAGGTCGCGATCGTGAGCCAGGAACCCTTCCTCTTCGACGGCACCCTCCGCGAGAACGTCCTGTACGGACGACTCGACGCGTCGTCGGCCGAGCTGGAGGCCGCGCTGGACGCCTCCGAATGCAGCGCCTTCGTCGGGCGCCTTCCCCATGGCATGGACACCCATGTCGGCGAACGCGGCATCCGCCTTTCCGTCGGCGAGAAGCAGCGGGTCAGCATCGCCCGCGCGCTCCTCAAGGACGCCCCCATCCTCATCCTCGACGAGGCCACGGCGAGCGTGGACACCGCCACCGAACGCGCCATCCAGGCCGCCCTCGAGCGACTCATGCGCCACCGCACGACGTTCGTCATCGCGCATCGCCTCGGCACCATCCGCGGCGCGGACCAAATCCTCGTGCTCAACCACGGTCGCATCGAGGAGCGCGGTCGCCACGCGATGCTCCTCGGCGCCAACGGCCTCTAT
>CAIYFP010000563.1 GCA_903925515.1 uncultured Verrucomicrobiota bacterium | reverse complement strand
TGCCGCTGGTACAACTCCGTCTTCACCGAGTTCCAGGGCCGCCGCGTCCGCATCGACGCCACCTCCCAGCCGGACTTCGCCAACAACCTGTTCTGGAACTTTGCCGCCGCCGGCTCCTCCGGCGACGTCTGGGGCTCCAGCGCCTCCGTCCCATCGGCCTCCAACCCGATGCTCGACCCCGGCCTTGCCTCCGTGGGTCGTGCGCCGACCTACCAGCTCGACCCCTTGCCTGTCGCCGGCGCCAACGCCCTGACCTTCACCCCCAAGCCCCCGGCCGAGCCGTTCTTCGATCCCACCGCCCATGTCGGCGCCTTCGGCACCGAAAACTGGGCACAGGACTGGACCGCGCTCAGCTCCGAGGGCGTCATGATTGCCCGCGCCTACCGGACCGGAGGCCCCATGCCATCCGTCGTGCCCGGCTCCAACCTCCGCGCCACCCTCACCGGCTCCAAGCTCGTCCTCACATGGGATGGCAACGCGACGCTCGAGGCGGCGCCCGAACTCGGGGGCACCTTCGCACCCATCGGATCCTCCAGCCCGGTCGAGGTCGATGCCGACCAAGACCAACGCTTCTTCCGCATTCGATAGCGGACGATTCCAGCGCAATCGCGCCACGCCGTGGGCCGGGGACACCTTGTCCCCGGCCCTTTTCATTCCCTTCCCAACGACTGGACCAGCCTCCGGATCTCCATGAGCCGTCCCGACGCCTGCCGCTTCGTCAGCCTTGGGAAATGCCCGCCCACCGTCACCAGCTCGCCTCGCCGGGTGATCTTCACCTTGCCTTGCGTCACCTCGATCGACGTCACCCCATGCCCAGCCGCGACCCAACGCAGGTCCGCAAGCTCCAGCAACAATTCCACCGGGCCCGGCACCGGCCCAAAACGGTCCCTCAACTCGGCCCTCAGCGCCTCCACGTCCTGCTTCCCCGAAATGTTCGCAAGCTTGCGGTGGATCTCGATCCGCTGGGGTGCCTCCCGCACGTAGTCCAATGGCAGGAACGCCGGCTCGCGCACCTCCTGTCGTTCTTCCGTCCCCGCCTCCTCGTGCCGTCGCCGCGAGCTCACCGTCACCACCCCCTCGTCCCGGGGCACCGCGACTTGCAGGGCAACTCCACGGTCCTTCAGCACCGGTTCCGGCCCCGCCTCGGCCTCCCTTGCCTCGGCCGCGTTGAACTCAAGGAAGTCGAGCCGCATACGCACCTCCACGCGTCCCTTGGGCGTCTCCCCCTTCAATGCCGAAATCGTCCGCCCCAGCAACTGGCAGTACAGGTCGAACCCCACCGCCGTGATGTGGCCTGACTGCTCCATCCCAAGCAGGTTGCCCGCGCCCCGGATCTCAAGGTCGCGCATCGCGATCTTGAACCCGGAACCCAGCGCCGAGTACTGCTTGATCGCCGACATGCGCTTGCGGGCCTCCGTGAGAAGCTGCGCATGGCGGGGCAGGAGGAAGTAGGCGTATGCTTGGTGCTTGTACCGGCCCACGCGTCCCCGCAGCTGGTATAGCTCGCTCAGCCCAAAGCGGTCCGCGCGGTCAATGATGATCGTGTTCGCGTTCGGGATATCGAGGCCGCTCTCGATGATCGTCGTGCACACGAGGACGTCCGCCTCCCCGTTCACAAACCGCGTCATCACCCGCTCAAGGTCGTCCGGGTCCATCTGCCCGTGCCCCACCACCACCCGCGCGTCCGGCACCAAGTCCATCAGGCGCAGCGCCGTCCCCTCGATCGTCGAGACCCGGTTGTGCAGGTAATAGACCTGGCCTCCTCGGTTGATCTCCCGCCGGACCGCGTCCCGAACAAGCCGCTCGTCATGGTTGGCCACCACCGTCTCCACCGGCAACCGGTCCTGCGGTGGCGTTTCCAACGTCGAAAGGTCCCTTGCTCCCGTCAGCGCAAGGTACAGCGTCCTCGGGATCGGCGTCGCGCTCAGCGTCAAGACATCCACCGTGCGCCGCAGGAGCTTGAACTGCTCCTTGTGGCGCACCCCGAACTTCTGCTCCTCATCGACGATCACGAGCCCGAGATCCTTGAACCGCACATCCGCCGACACGATCCGGTGCGTCCCCACCACGATGTCCACCGTACCCGCCGCCGCCGCCTCCAGCACCGAACGTTGCTGACGCGCCGTCCGGAACCGCGACAGCAGCTCGATCTTCACCGGGTACTCCGCCATGCGGTCCCGGAAGTTGTTGAAATGTTGCTGCGCAAGGACCGTCGTCGGTACCAGCACCGCCACCTGCTTCCCGCCCATCACCGCCTTGAACGCCGCCCGGATGGCCACCTCCGTCTTCCCAAAGCCCACGTCCCCGCACAGCAACCGGTCCATCGGACGCGCCGCCTCCATGTCGGCCTTCGCCGCGTCAATCGCGCGCGCTTGGTCCGGCGTCTCCTCGTACTCAAAGCTCGCCTCGAACTCCCGTTGCCAAGGCGTGTCCTTCGCGCACGCATGGCCCGACACCGTCGCCCGCTCCGCCTGCACGGCCAACAACTGCGACGCCAAGTCCCGCACTGCCCGCTGCGCCTGCTCCTTCGACTTCGCCCATCGGTTGCCCGACAACGTCGAAAGCTGCGGACGCGCCTTCCCCGCGCCGACGTACTTGCTCACCAAGTGCGCCTCCGCCAGCGGCACGTAGATGCGCGGCGGGTCCGCCCCCGGCGACGACGAGGCGTACTCGATCGCAAGGCATTCCTCCCCGCTTGCCCCACCCGCCTCCTCGCCGCGCCTCCGCCCCGGCGGCGGCAAGCGAGCAAGGCCCCGGTAAATCCCAATCCCATGCTCGAGGTGCACGACGAAGTCGCCCTCGTCGAAGTCATTGAAGTCGATCTCGAAGACCGAACGGACCGCCTGGGCGTGCGGCGACTTCATTCGACGCGGCCGTTGGACCTTGTACCGCCCGTAGATCTCCGCGTCCGTCACCACCACCAACGACGCCCATGGCACAAGGAACCCCCGTCCAAGAAACCCGAGGTGCACCGGCGGCGCCCCCTCGCCCAGGCCAGACTCAGTCCACAGCTCAAGAAACCTCGTCCGCTCGCCCTCCTGCCCACAAAACACATGCACCTGCTGCCCTTGCCGCTGCCAACGATGCACCTGCATCAGGAAATCCCGCCGCTGCGCCTCCGCCACCTGCGGCTCCGGCAACACCGTCGCCATCGGTCGGTACGCCTCCATCCCCGCCCAAGCCAACTCGCCCACGCCCGTCCCTTGCCGTTCACCCTCGCTTGCAATCCCCTCGGACAACTCCACCCGCCCCAGCCCGCGCCCGTCCAACGCTCCTTCCAACTCATCCCACGTCATCACGTACGGGGACTCGGCCGGAAGCTGCTGCCGATACCCCATCGCATGAACCCTCACCGAATCCTTGTCGCACCAGACCATGACCGAGTCGTCCGGAAGATAGCCCGTGATCGGGGCCAACTCCGGCATCGCTCCCTCTCCTCGCGGTTGCAGCAAGCCCAACTCCCCTGCCGGGGGCACCATCACCCTGTCCACCTCCTGCCGCGACACCTGCGCCTGCGGGTCAAATTCCCGCAAGGATTCCACCTCGTCCCCGAAAAACTCGATCCGTACCGGCCACGGCGACGGCAACGGCCAGACGTCCACGATTCCGCCGCGCCACGCCAGTTCACCCTTCCCCGTCACCTGCGTTTCCGGCTCGTATCCCTGTTCCTCCAACCACTCGATCAGGTCCAGCAGGTTGCACGTTTCCCCCCGTTGAATCGTGCGCATGCGCGAACGCAACGCCTCCACCGGGAACGTCCTCTGCATCAGCGACACCGCCGTCGCCACGATCACCCGGGGCACCTCCCCGGACAACCCGCCCGTAATCAATGACAACAAGGTCCCAAGGCGCTCCGCGATCACGTCCGAGTGCGGCAGCTTCTTCTCGTGCGGCAGGACTTCCCATGCGGGCAGGAACCATGGAGCCGCACCCGGCCCCAGCCACGTCGTGAGATCCGAGTGAAGCGCCTCTTGCGTCTTCACCCCATCCACCACCGCCACGACCGTCCGGCCCTGCAACCCCGTCGCAAGGCTCGCAACCACGTGACCCCACGCGGCCCGCGTCACGCGGTCCAGCGCCAGCCTCTCGCCACGCGCCATGCCATCGGTCAGCGCCCCGACCAAGGCCCCGGGGAACAACCCCGCCCTCCATGGACCGCCCGATTGCTCCATTTCACCCCACGGACAAAAGGCCCCGGGACGCTTCCTTGCGCATGGTCCCCGGGGCCAGCCCCACGTCAGGACAGCTTCGCCAGCAGCTCCTCGTTGGTCTTGTACTTCCGCAACGCCCCAAGAAGCGTCTCCATCGCCTCCACGGGCTGCAAATCCGTCATCATGCGGCGCAGCTTGCGGATCGCCTCGAGATACTTCGCAGGGAACAACTTCTCCTCCTTGCGAGTGCCCGACTTCGGGATGTCGATTGCCGGGAACAACCGCCGCTCCGCCAGCTTGCGATCCAAAATCAACTCCATGTTGCCGGTCCCCTTGAACTCCTGGAAGATGAGCTCGTCCATCCGGGACCCCGTGTCGATCAACGCCGTCGCAAGGATCGTCAACGACCCGCCTTCTTCCACCTTGCGCGCCGCCGCGAACATCTTCCGCGGAATCTCCAGCGCCCGGGCGTCCACGCCGCCCGTCATCGTCCGGCCCGAGCCGCCATGCACCGAGTTGTAGGCCCGGGCCACGCGGGTCAGCGAGTCCAGCAACACGAACACGTCCTTGCCCGCCTCCACCATCCGCTTCGCCCTCTCGATCATGAACCGGCTCAGGCGCACGTGCGTCTCAAGGTCCTGGTCGTTGCTCGAAGCCACCACCTCCGCCTTCACGGACCTCTGGAAGTCCGTCACCTCCTCCGGCCGCTCGTCGATCAACAACACAAGGCAATGCACGTCCGGATGGTTCGTCGTGATCGCGTTGCAGATCTGCTTCAGCACCGTCGTCTTGCCCGTTCGCGGTGGCGCCACAATCAACCCCCGCGTCCCCTTACCAATCGGGGTCACCAAGTCGATGATCCGCGTCTCAAGGAGGTCCGGCGTCGTCTCGAGCTGGAATTTGTCCACCGGGTCGATGGTCGTGAGGTTCTCGAACCTCAGCGCGTGCAGGTATTCCTGGTACGGCCGCTGGTTCACCTCCAGGACCTCCCGCAATTGCGGGCTGTTCCCGCGATGGGGCGGGTTCACCGTGCACTTGATGTGGCTCCCTTCCCGAAGCGCAAGCCTCTTGATCGAGTCCGGCGTCAGGAACACGTCGCTCGGCTTCGGTGCAAAATGGGCCTTCGACGAACGCAGGAAACCAAAACCCTTCTCGGAAATCTCAAGGTAGCCCTCGTGGATGACCGGCTCCGCATGGACTTGCGGCTGCGCCTGCGGACCACGCTGCCCACCCCCTCCGCCGGCACCTCCGCCTCCTCGGCCCCCGCCATGATGCCGGTGTCCCCCGTGATGACGATGCCCCCCGCCACCGCCGCCGCCGCCGCCGTGAGAACGATTGTCGCGGCCCCTGTCCCGCTCCCGCTCTCGCTCTCGCTCGGGTAACCGGTCCCGATCGCGATCACCCGGCCGATCCCGGCCCTCGTTGCGATCGTCCCGCGATTCAGGGCGCTCGCCAACACGATCCCGATCGCCGACGCGGTCGGACTCCCTGTCACGATCCAGATCCCGGCTCCCGTCCCGGTCCCGGTCGGCACTCCGATCGCGGCCGTCGTCGCGGGCCTCCACGCGCCCATCACGATCCCGGTCCCGGTCGCGCCCATCATCTCGACGGTCTCGTGACTCGGATCCGGGGACACGATCCACGCCGCGATCCTGAACACGGTCCCGGTCACGATCCCGGTCATCCCGAGTCGTCACCGGTGCCCGGTATCCGTCGCCGCTCCTCGGACGATCCTCGCTCCTCGGACGGTCCTCGCTCCTCGGACGATCCTCGCTCCTCGGACGATCCTCGCTCCTCGGACGATCCTCGCTTCTCGGACGATCCTCGCTTCTCGGACGATCCTCGCTTCTCGGACGATTCTCGCTCCTCGGACGATCCTCGCGATCCCGTTCACGCTCGGGTCCGCGATCTCGATCCCGATCATTGTAGCGGTCCCGTGGGTAGTTGCTGCC
>CAIYFP010000562.1 GCA_903925515.1 uncultured Verrucomicrobiota bacterium | reverse complement strand
TTCATGGCAGATGGACGCCGAGGTCACTTGGGATGTGGCCACCCGCGCGCATGCCGCAGTCGCCCATCCGCTACGACGGCGTGTTGGCACGCAGCCTGCCGCAACTTGCCCGCTTGGGGATCGCGAGCCTCCCTCCTCCTTGCGCGCGGATTTGGGGTGCCCCTGATCCGCGCGCAAGCAGTTTTTGAGAGCCCGGTTCTCGCCTCACGCCGCGCCGACGACGGTTTGCCACGACACGTTCCCTTGGCGTGAAACAATCCGAGAGGCGTGAAGCGGGGAATCCCTCGCGCCACGTGGCCAAGACGCGAGGAATGCGGGCTCCTGGGTGCCCATGCCGGGGTTCATGCCCATCCGCCACGCGCGCGTGTGGGCACGCAGCCGGCCGCACTCACTTGCTTGTGGATCGAGGGCTATCCTCCTCCCTACGCGAGGATTGGGGTACGGGCATCGCGGCCTGCGGGGCATGCGTGAAGTCCTTCTCGAGCAGCTCATACCCGGCAGGGGTCCAGCCGAGGCGAAGGTAGGTGGTGCGCGCCATGTCGTTGTGGGGCTCCATGTACAGGCGGAGGCCGCAGACATCCGGCCGCTCGCGAGCGGAGGCCTCGACGGCCTCCGCCAGCGACCGAAAGACGCCGCGGCGGCGCCACCCGGGCTTCACGTACACGCTCTGGAGCCACCAGAACCAACCGTTGCGCCAGTCGCTCCACTCCAGCGTGACCATCAATTGTCCCATGACCTCGCCGCCGGACTCGGCGATCCAGTACTGGCCCTTGCTGGGGTCTTCCAGCACGGCGGCCACGCCGCGGGAAAGCCTCCCGGCGTCGAGCATGCGTCGCTCCGTCTCCCATGCCATGGCCTGGTTGAACTCGACGATGACGGCCACGTCGCCTGGCTGGCCCCGGCGCAGGGCCCATTCGGGCATCGGTCGCGACATGGCCTAGATCTGGTAGTCGTTCTCCGGGCCCCGCGACCGCTTGGGTATGACTCGGACCTTCGTCTCCTCGGACACCACCACGGAGTCGGGTGGCACGCTCTGCAAGAGGAAGACGTTGCCGCCAACCGTGGAGCCGCGCCCGATGACGGTGTCCCCGCCGAGGATGACGGCGCCGGAGTAGATCGTGACGTGGTCCTCGATGGTGGGATGGCGTTTCTTGCCGCGAAGGGCCTGCCCCCCGGACGTGCTGGTGGCGCCAAGGGTCACCCCATGGAAGACCTTCACGTGGTTGCCGATGACGCAGGTCTCCCCGATGACGGTGCCGGTGCCGTGGTCGATGAAGAAGTGGGAGCCCATGCTCGCCCCGGGGTGAATGTCGATGCCCGTCCGGCCGTGAGCCCACTCGGTCATCATGCGGGGAAGGAGCGGGACGCCCTGAAGGTGGAGCTCATGGGCGAGGCGCTGGACGGCGACGGCCTCGATGAACGGGTAGGAGGTGATGATCTCCTCGCGGTTGCGGGCTGCGGGGTCGCCATGGAACGCGGCCTCGACGTCGGTCTGGAGGAGCGCCCGGACGGCGGGCAACCTGCGGAGGAACGCCCCCGCCAAGGCCCGTGCGCGAGCCCGGTCCTCGGTCGCCGAATGCCCGGCGTCAAAGCAGCGAAGGCTCTTGCAAACCTCGTCCTCGAGGCGTCCCGCGACCGAGTCCATGCGCAAGACGGTGTCGGCCTTCAACTCCGCCGCATGCACCACGGCGTCGTCGAAGAAGCCCGGGAACATCAACCGAAGCAGCTCCCGGGTGATTTCCACGACGGCGCCGCGCGAGGGCAGGTTCGCTCCATCGACGTGGTTAATGCCGCCGTGCTGCCGATAGCTCACGAGCAGCGCGTCCGTTAGTTCCGTGATCGGTAGGCCGTTCACGCGCGAACTATCCCCCGGCGACCGCCTGATGTCACGGACGCCCGGGGGCCCTTGCTCCCCGCGCCTTCCCATGAGACCGCCGGTTGGCCGCCGGGGCAGGCTTTACTGGCCCCAACAACCAAGGCCTGCCTTGGCCCTGGTCTTGGCGTGGGTGTCTGCCACGTCGAGGCAACCCCGCCGGTGGGTGTCCTTGGGGGAACGGGGGGTGCGGGCCGGGGGCGACTTCGCCGGAGGTTTCGCTTGGGGGCGGATGGCAGGGCGGGGCAGCATGGGGCATTCCATGAGCGCGAAGAACGAGATGGCGACGGGCCTTGGCTGGTGGCGTCTCCTGAACCGATACCAATGGTTTGTCCTGGTGGTGGCGGCGTTGGGATGGCTGCTGGACTGCATGGACCAGCAGTTGTTCGTGCTGGCGCGCGCGCCGGCGATGGCGGAGCTGCTGGGCGCGGGGCTCGGACGTGCGGCGACGAAGGCGGAGGTTGGGGAGTACGGAGGGTACGCGACGGCGGTCTTCATGCTGGGGTGGGCCTCGGGAGGGCTGGTGTTCGGGGTGCTGGGGGATCGGTGGGGCCGGGCGAAGACGATGTTGCTGACGATCGTGTTGTACTCGGGGTTCACGGGGCTGAGCGCGTTCTCGACGCGGTTCTGGGACTTTGCGTTGTACCGGTTCCTGACGGGGCTTGGGGTCGGGGGCGAGTTTGCGGTGGGGGTGGCGTTGGTGGCGGAGGTGATGCCGTCGCAGGCGCGGCCGTATGCGCTGGGGTTGCTGCAGGCGCTTTCGACGGTGGGGAACATGTCGGCGGCGGCGATCGGGCTCTCGCTGAGCGTGCTGGAGCAGGGGCAGAGCCTTGCGGGGTGGGCGCCGTGGCGATGGAAGTTCGTGGCCGGGGCGTTGCCGGCGTTGATCGTGATCTTCGTGCGCCGGGGGCTGAAGGAGCCGGATGCATGGCTGGCAACGCGGGGGAACCCGGAGCTGCGGAAGAGGATGGGGGACTATGGGGAGTTGTTTGGGAACCCGAACTGGCGCCTGCCGGCCGCGTTGGCCGGGGTCACGTTGGTGGCGGGCATCCTCTTGGCATTCCTTGGGCCGAGGGCATGGAGCGAGTCGATGGTGTTCCCGGGATTTTCGCGGTTGAAGCTGACGGTGGCGGGGTTCGGGTTGGTGGCGTTGGGGTTTGGGTTGTGGTGCGTTTTTGGGGGCGGGGGCGACACGCGGTACCGGGGGCGTGCGGTGGCGGGGTTGTTGCTGGCGTTGAGCGGGGTGATCGGCGTGTGGGGGATCGCGTTCTTCAGCGCGGACCTCGTGCGGAACGTGCTGGAGAAGAAACTGCTGGCGGACGGGGTTCCGGCGGGGGCGGTGGCGTCGCAGTTGACGCGTTGGACGAGCATCAACTCGATGGTGCAGAACTTCGGGGCGTTCTTCGGCATCTACGGGTACGGGCTGTTGTCGCAGCGGGTGGGGCGTCGGCCGGCGTTCGCGGCGAGCCTGCTGGCGGCCATGACGTGCACGGCGGCGACGTTCTGGTTCCTGCGGGACTTCCGGGACATCTTCATCTTCGTGCCGTTGATGGGGTTCGCGACGCTGTCGTTGTTCGGGGGGTATGCCATCTACTTCCCGGAGTTGTTCCCGACGCGGCTCCGGAGCACGGGCACGAGCTTTTGCTACAACGTGGGCCGGTTTGTTGCGGCGGCGGGCCCGGCGGCCTTGGGGGTCTTGACGGGGGTGGTGTACAAGGACACGCCGGAGCCGCTGCGGTACGCGGGGATCACGATGTGCGCCGTGTACCTGCTGGGCTTCATGGCGCTGCCCTTTGCGCCGGAGACGCGAGGGCAGCCGTTGCCCGAGGAGGAGCGCGGGGCGGCCCACTGATGGCGGCGCGTGGGGAGGTGTCGTGATGAGGGCGTGGAAATCAGGGGTTGCGGCCATGGCGGCTGGCATGGTGCTCGTGGGCACGGCCATGGCCGAGGGGGGCATGGGGGCGGTGTTGCAAGGGGAGGGGTTGCTCAAGGCGGACGTGCTGGCGGTGTTCGCGCATCCGGACGACGAGATGACCCTTGCGCCGGTGGTGGCGGACCTTGCGTTGCGTGGGGGGAAGCGGGTGGACCATGTGTACGTGACGCGCGGGGAGGGCGGCGGGAACATGGTGGGGCGGCACGCAGGGCGTGCGCTGGGGGTGTTGCGGGAGGCCGAGCTGCGCCGATGCCTCGACCGGCTCGGGGTGCGGCGGTGCTGGTTCCTCGAACGGGAGGACTTCGCGTACACGGAGAGCGTGTCGGTGACGATGGAGAAGTGGGGGCACGAGGGGACGCTGGAAGCCTTGGTTCGGTTGGTGCGCACGTTGCGGCCGGAGGTGATGTGCACGATGAACCCCGCGCCGACGCCCGGGCAGCACGGCAACCACCAGGCGGCGGGCTGGCTTGCGGTGGAGGCATTCGACGCGGCGGCGGACCCGGGGCGTTTCCCGGGGCAGGTCGAGAAGGAGGGCCTCAGGCCGTGGCGTCCGCGCAAGCTCTATTTCGGTGGCACCGGCCCGTTCATGGCGGTGGTGTCGGCGACGCGCGAGCTGCCGGACGGGCGCGTCCCTGCGCGCGTGGCGGCCGAGGCGCTCTCGGAACACCGGTCCCAGGCGTTTGGAAACCTCGGGGCGGCCCCGTGGTTCCTGCGCCCGCAGCAACTCCAGCTGGTCAAGTCCGTCGTGCCCTTCATGGCCGAGGAGACGGACTTGTTCCGGGGCTTGCCGGTGGAGGGGGACGTCCCGGCCCGGGTGCCGGCCCCGTTCCGGGCCGCCGAGGCGGGCCCGGTGAAGATTCGGTTCCTGCCGCGGCGGTCGGTCTCGCGGTACGAGGAGTGGGTGGAGGAGCAGGGGATCGTGTCCGCCGCGACGACCTTCCATCCCGACGTGCCGGTGGTGGCGGGGGAGGCGACGCCGGTCCCGCTGGAGGTGGTGGACCCGCCGGGATCGCCGAAGGGGCGGCTGAAGCTTTCGGTGCCGCCGGGCTGGACGGTGACGCCGGGCGAGCTGGAGGTGGGGGTGGCGGCCCGGCCGGTGTGGTTCCACATCTTGCAGGTGACGGCGCCGGCGAGCGGGGGCGACGCCATGTTGACGGCGGCGGGGGACGTGGGAGGGAAGGGCGTGAAGGCCGAGGTCCGGCTTCATGCGGTCCCGCGCCTTGTGCTGCCGAGGGTTGCCGCCCCGGGGATGGGGACGGAGGCGGACTCGGGCGCATGGGGCGTGATGCCGTGGGCGGTGATCCCGCACACGAACACATGGCAAGGCACGGTGACGGAGCCCAGCGACGTTTCGGCGGCGTTCCGGGCGGGCCATGACGGCGAAAACCTGTGGGTCGAGGTACGCGTCGTGGACGACGTGGTGGTGAACAACATCGCGCCCGACGACATCCGGGGGCATTGGCGTTCGGACTCGGTCGAGGTGTGCGTGGACCCCGAGGGCGGGGGGGAGCACACGCTGGGGGCCTTCAAGGCGGGGGTTTTCCCGTTCGACATGACCGGCAAGGTCCGGGCGGCGCGGGACGCCGATGCCAGGCCGGGGCCGATCGAGGAAACGGCGCCGGGGATGGCGGTGGCATCCGCCCGGACACGGGATGGCTACCTTGTGCGGATGAAGATCCCGTGGGGCTTGATGGGGGTGGACCTTGGAAAGGCGCGGCGCGTGGGGTTGAACGTGTTGGTGTACGACGGGGACAAGAGGGAGGCGGCGCCGGGCGAGAACCACAACAAGTCGAGGCTGGCATGGGCCCCGCGGCCGGGAGTGCAGGGGCGTCCCGAGGACTGGGGCGTGGTGGTGGTGTCGCCGTGATGGCCGTGGCGACGCACCCCTGGTGACGCGAGGACGACGGCGACCGAATCCTGAACCCAAGCCCAAGCATGCCCGCGCGAATCACCGCCGAGGAAGCCGCCGCGATGGTCCGGCCGGGCGACTGGCTGGACTTTGGCTTTGGGATGGGGCAGCCGGACGCGTTCGACCGGGCGTTGGCGGCGCGGGACGAACTTGGGGGGCCGGTGTGGATCCGGGCGGCGTTGTCGATGCGGCGGCGGGCGGTGCTGGACGCCGACCCGGAGGGAAGGCGGTTTGCGTGGTTGAACTGGCATTTCTCGGGGCTGGACCGGCGCGCGCACGACGCGGGGGCGGCGCATTACATCCCGATGAACTTCGGGGAGGCGCCGGACCTCTACCGGCGCTTCATCGAGCCGGTGGACATGGTGGTCTTGAAGTGCTGCGAGCGGGACGCGGGCGGGTACTACAACTTCAGCGGGGCATGCACGTACCATGCGGCGTTGGTGGAGCGGGCACGGAGGGTGGTGGTGGAGGTGGACCCCCTGCTTCCGCGCGTGCGGGGCCGCCGCAACGCGGTGCACGAGTCGAGGGTGGACTTCGTGGTGGAGACGGACGGGCACGGGGCACCCGAGCTGGGGCAGGGTGCGCCCGGCGACGTGGACTTGCTGATCGCGCGGCACGTGGCGGCACACGTGGAGGACGGGGCGTGCCTGCAGATCGGGATTGGTGGACTCCCCAACGCCGTGTGCGCGGCGATCGCCGAGTCCGGCGTGCGTGACCTTGGGGTCCACACGGAGATGCTGGTGGACGGGTTGATGGGGCTGCACCGGGCGGGACGGGTGACGGGCGCGCGCAAGAGGAACGGGCAAGGCAAGATGGTGTTCACGTTCGCCGGGGGCTCCGGCGAGCTGAACCGGTTCATCCATGAAAACCCGGCGCTTGAGACATGGCCCGTGGACGAAACGAACCTGCCCGACCGCATCATGGCGAACCCGGGGGTGGTGTCGGTGAACAGCACGGCGCAGATCGACCTGCAGGGGCAGGCGGCCTCCGAGAGCGCGGGCGCACGTCACCTGACCGGCACGGGCGGGCAGCTCCAATTCGTGCGCGGCGCGTATGCGTCGAACGCTGGCAAGTCGTTCCTGTGCCTCCCCTCGACGCGCACCCGCCCGGACGGCGTGATGGAGAGCCGGGTCGTGCCGGGTTTGCAGCCCGGCACCATCGTGACAACACCCCGCACGGACGTGATGTATGTGGCGACGGAATGGGGGGTGGTGAACCTGAAGGGAAAGTCGGTGCCGGAACGGGCGCGGGCTTTGATCTCGGTGGCGCATCCCCGGTTCAGGGAGGAGCTGGCCCGGGGCGCCCGGGATGCCCGAATGGTGCCGGCGTGGTTCCTGTGAGGCTTCGGGCGCGGGCGGTCGATTGGGGAATCATGCGTGGAGGTCCCACCACTCGGTCATGGCGTACAGCATGGGAATGTCCCGGAAATGGACCCGGAACTGGCTGCGGCGCTTGGTCCTCGTGTTGGGGCCGGCCTGCTCAAGCTTGACCGCCGGGTCGTAGTACACGCGGCCGGAGCACAAGGCGGCAAGGACCCTGCCGAAGTCTGCGCCCGTCCCAGCCAGCACCCGCGAGCCGTAGCGGTAGGCCCGGGGCTCGATGCGTTGCAGCGAGGGGACATAGACGGCATGGGCGTGCTTGCGTTTCCAATGCTCCATCAGGGAACGAAAGCTCCATGCCGCCGCGATCGTGCCGTCGGCCCCGGTTAGGTGAATGCCACCGTCGGCGTCGTCGATGCGTCCCCGCGCGGCGTCCCAACCATGCAGGGACAGCGCGAGGCCTGTGGAGGGATGGACGAGCCCGACGCGATGAATTCCGCCGAAGTCGATTCTGCCTGCGATGCCCTTGGTATTGGGATGGCCGTAGGTGTTGAGGAACTCGGTGACGCCGCGCTCGCGATATAGCCCGCCGTCGGGTTCCGGCGTAAACATCGTGACGGGACCACCTGTGGGCGCGGCGAGGTTGGAGACGGCGAACTGCTTGACCTCCCATCCGGAGAAGTCCGGTTCGGACCTCCCGTTCGGGCGAATCCCTAGCTCGGCCTCCAAGGTGTAGCCCCCGCAGTTCTCGGCTTGGCATGGGCGCATGGTTCCGTCGGCAGCGAGCCTCTTGGACTCAATCCACCCCTTGGCGGCGATGGACCGGAGCCTTTGTCGGATGTCTGGCTCGTTGCCCCGAAGCCGGTCAGTAAGGTCCATGAACACGCCGGAGCATGGTGATTGCGTCGCGAGGCGTTCGGCCCACAGGGCGGCATTGCTGTCACCGCGTGCGGCATGGGCATAGACGGCCCCCGTGTTGCTGATCGCGAGAAAGAGCCATCGGCCATGGTCGCGATTGGCCACGACGGCCGCGGGATGCGGATGTTTGACGCCCTTTAGGATGCCCGACAAGCGGACCTCGGGATATTTGGGGTAGAGAATGAGGTTGGCTGCCGGGGCTGGCTCGGTTGCTCCATTTGGAAGAAGCCAGAACAGGTTCACAGATGCCTTCATCCGGTCGCGTCTGCCCCCTCCGCGCGCCGACGCGTCGGTGGTCATGGGGCCGAACGGGATCAGGTTTAGGGCCGAGAAGTCGCCGCCGAGGTAGATCTGGTTCTTGGAGTTGTCGTTGGGCGCCATGCGCTTCGCGAGGAGACGAGTGCAGCCATGATCCTTGGCGAGGGCGAGGAGTATTTCGGGGTTCATGTTGGCGGCCATCGGCAGTTTTGACGATTGCCCCGGGAGAAAGACCGGGCAAAATGCCCGCAATGAATCCCTCTCCCGGAGATCTATTCAAGAAAGCTAGGGCGATTTACTCGCAAGACGCAATCGCCCAGCATCTTGGCAAGGACATACGAACCGTGCGGCGATGGGAGAAGGGCGAGGTCTTGATCCCAACCATGTCGGCCGCCGCCCTCACGGAGTTGTTGCATGGATATCGCGCCGGGCCGGCCGTGCATGCATCGCCCGCGGGCTTTACGTTCGTCGATCTTTTCGCGGGCATTGGGGGAACGCGGCTTGGCTTCGAGGCAGCAGGTGGGCGCTGCGTGTTCACCTCGGAGTGGAACAAGTATGCCTGCCAGACCTACCGGGCCAACCATGTGGATTCCCACGAGATTGCCGGCGACATCACGAGCATTGATGCCGCGGCCATCCCCGACCATGACGTGTTGGTCGCTGGCTTTCCCTGCCAACCCTTTTCGCTTGCCGGCGTGAGCAAGAAAAATTCGCTAGGCCGTGCACATGGATTTGATGATCCCACGCAAGGGACGCTGTTCTTCGACATCAAGCGAATCCTCGACGTGAAGCGGCCGAGGGCGTTTCTGCTCGAGAACGTGAAGAACCTGAGGAGCCATGACAGCGGAAAGACATTTGAGGTGATCATGCAGACGCTTCGGCGAGACCTTGGCTATCGGGTTCCGGGACCGCGCGTCATCGATGCGGCGGCGTTCGTGCCCCAGCATCGGGAGCGTATCTTCATTGCCGGATTCCGGGAGGACTGCGGCTTTGACTGGGAGGCCGTGGCCTTGCCGCCAAGGCAGCATTGGCCGTCCCTTGCGTCCATTCTCCACTCGACTGGAGAGACCGCCGAGTCGCCTTACACGGAGGTGCGGCGGCACCAAACGCATGTCTCGGAGAAGTACACCCTCAGCGACCATCTCTGGAACTACCTCCAGTCTTATGCCGAGAAGCATCGTGCGCTTGGCCATGGGTTTGGTTGCAGCGTGTTCGCCCCATCGCAAATCGCCCGAACCCTCTCCGCGAGGTACCACAAGGACGGGAGCGAGATTCTGATTGGGCAACGCGGGAGGAACCCGCGACGCCTAACGCCAAGGGAGTGCGCCCGACTGATGGGCTTCCCGAATGGATTCCGGATCCCCGTGAGCGACACCCAGGCCTACAAGCAATTTGGCAATAGCGTGGTGGTCCCGGTCATCAAGGCCATCGCGAGTGTCATGGCTGCCAGACTTCGTGGACAGCCCGTCGAGCCGGCGTGTTCTGGTCCTCAATTGCGCCTTCTTGAATCCGCCTCCACACCGGCCGGTGAATGACCGGTGAGGCTTCGTTTGCGTTCGGGCCCATGTTCCGTCGTCCGGGGAAATCCCCGCGGGGTATCCGGCCCGGGTTTTTGGGAACGCGCGGGGGAGGGGGCGGAGAAGGCAAAGGGGTCACATCCGAAGCTTTGATATTTGGTCACGGAGCCGGCGAATGCACCGGTTGCATGCCGGATCGCGGGGGCGCCGCGCGTCGATCCGCTTGATCCCCTCGCACCGCGAAGCGTTCGGGGAGCTCGGAAAGGCAGCCGAGGGACCGGCGGCGATCTTCGTCCGTGCGGAAGATGCGCTCGCGGCGATTGCCCCGGTTGACGACATGATACCAGCCGTCGGGCACCCGGACACGGAGGGGTCGAGCTCTGGGGTCACCGTCCCGCCCCGCCGGGGATTGTCAATACTTCGGAAGTGACCCCATTGCCCTATGACCCCCTGGCAAGTCGTTCCTGTGCCTCCCCTCGACGCGCACGCGCCGGGATGGCGTGGTGGCGAGCCGAGTCGTGGTGGGGCTTGAGCCCGGCACCATCGTGACAACACCCCGCACGGACGTGATATATGTGGCGACGGAATGGGGGGTGGTGAACCTGAAGGGAAAGTCGGTGCCGGAACGTGCACGGGCGTTGATCTCGGTGGCGCATCCCCGGTTCAGGGAGGAGTTGGCCCGGGGCGCCCGGGATGCCCGAATGGTGCCGGCGTGGTTCCTGTGAGGCGTGGGGCCAACGGAGCCCCCGGTGCCTGTCTGCATGCATCCCGGCCTGACCCTGTTTTTGTCCACACTCGGATCGTGTCTCATCCATCGCGGGCGTTGGATTGCCCCAGGGAGGCCATGGTCCGGGGCGTGACGACGCAGCATGTCCGCAGGGGTGTGGGACGGACGAACCCCGAAGCCCCGGGGTTTTCATGAGCCACCCCATTGGGTGGAACCCGAAGGGCTGCGGACCGTTTTGCGTCCCACGCCGTGGCTCGTTCCCGCCTCGTTGGACACGAGAATCCCTCGCGGCGAAACACCAGCCATTTGCGAGGCACGGCGCAAGGACTCAAGGATGCCTCGCCTTGCCAGCCGTCCCCCCGCGTCGCGCGAGGCGCGAACCGGGCCCTGAAAAGCTTCCTGCGCGGGGTTCAGCGGCCGTGTTCGGGGCTGGGAATGCCGTGGTGTGATGTCCAGTCTTCGCCCGTGCAAAGGGTGTTGCGCAGGCTGCGGAGGTTTTTGTTGGGGTTGCTGGCCGTGGTTGCCTTCGTCGGCCTTGCGTGTCTCCAGCCCTTGGACCGCACGCCTTTCCTGTCGGCACGTTACCATCAGGAGACGCTGCGTCGGTGGGAGGGCGCGCGGGGTGGCGTGATCGCGACGAACGGGGCGGTCAAGGCGGGCTGGGAACGCGTGAGGATGACACCAACCCTGTCCGGGGAGGACGACGCGGAACGCGGACGGTTCCGGGCCGTGCCGCTGGCGGGCTACGGAGCAAGGAAGGGGAGGCCGATGGAGCAGGGCGGGGAGGATGTCTGGGCGAAGGCGTTGGCGCTGCAGGTCGGCGACCGCCGGGTGGTCTTCGTGGCGCTGGATGCGTTGATCGTCCCATGGGAGGTGGCGGACGCGGCGTGCCGCGACCTTGCCGGGAACCCGGGGCTGCGACGCGAGGAGGTCTATCTCGGGGCCACGCATACGCACTCGAGCCTTGGCGGCTGGGGCGACGGATTCGTGGCGGAGCAGTTCGCGGGCCCGTTCAACCCGGGGGTCAGGAGCTGGATGCGCCGCTGCATCGTGGAGGCCGCCCGGGGCGCCGTGGGAAAGCTGTCGGCAGCCAGCGTCGGCACGGGCTCCTTTGGCGCGCCTGAATGGGTTCGCAACCGCTTGGTCGGGGACGCCGGACGGGTGGACGACGTGTTCTCGTTGCTGGCGGCGCGCAAGCCGGACGGAAGCATGGCGGTGCTCGGCGCGTTCGGGGCGCACGCGACGCTGCTCGGGGCGGACACCATGCGGATGGACCGGGACTACCCGGGCACATGGGCCGCGATGGTCGAGAAGGCGACGGGCGGCATGGCCTTGTTCATGGCAGGGGCGGTGGGGAGCCAGTCGGCCTCGGGCGCACGAGGCCACGGGCGGGAGCGGGTGCGCGCGTTGGGGGAGGGCATGGGGGCACGAACGATGGCGACCATGGGGTCGATGACGTTTCATGAGCGCGTGGAGCTGGGCGCGGTTGGGGTGAAGCTGTTGTTGCCCTCGTTGCACTTGCGAGTGACGGAGGGCCTGCGGTTGCGGCCGTGGGTGGCGCGTCCTTGGGTGCCGGTGCGCCCCGAGACGTTTGTTCAGTCCGTGCGGGTGGGGGACATGGTCTGGGTTTCGATGCCCTGCGACTTCAGCGGGGAGCTGTCGGTCCGGATGCGGGAGGAGTTGGCCGGGCATGGGCGGCGTCTTGCCGTCACCAGCTTCAATGGCGACTACGTCGGGTACGTGATACCCGGGAGGTACCATCACCTCGGCGGCTATGAGCCAAGGGTGATGTCGTTCCACGGGCCCACGACGGGGGATTACTTCGAGGACTGGGGCCGCCGCATGATGCTGGCATGGTGACGCGGGCAGGGGGGCGACGGGACGGCTTGAGGAGCAGGGCAGGGGAAGGATTCGAGGATGGATGCAATGGCAAAGCGCTTGGTGCGCATGGCGCGCGAGGAGTTGGAGGGATTGGTGGCAACGCTTCCGGAAGGACTGCGCGAGAGGGCGCGGGCGGTGCCGGTGGTGCTGGACCCATGGCCATCAGATGCGTTGGTGGCGGAGGGTTGGGACGTGGGGTTGCTGGGGATGTTCATGGGACAGCCCGACGGCGCGCCATGGGAAGGAGCCGCACCACTGCCCCCCCAAATCCTGTTGTTCTACGAGAACCTCTGGGACTTCGCCGAGGAGGACGAGGAAACCTACCGGAAGGAGGTTCGAGTGACCTACCTGCACGAGCTCGGCCATTACCTCGGGCTGGACGAGGACGAGATCGACGAGCGCGGGTTGCTGTAGCTGTTTTGCCTCGGGTGAAAGCCCTGGAATTGGGATTGGGCTGGCGAACCACGACCGGCACCCGAAGGGCAAAGGGGTCACATCCGAAGCTTTGATTCTGCTGCAAAACCCCCTGTTTTTGGAATCGAATCGCCGGCGCTTTGAGGCGTTCAAATCGGTAACGATACCTTTTTGCTTATGGGGCGTTTTGGTTTTCGTGGAAGGTGCTTGGATGGGGTGAAAACGGCCCGGAATGGGTTTTGCGGCAGAACCCACACTTCGGATGTGACCCCATTGCCCTGGGGTGGCGGCCGGGGACGGCCGCGCTGCGAGGGATTGAGGGCACTCGACGCCCTCGGAATCACCCAC
>CAIYFP010000561.1 GCA_903925515.1 uncultured Verrucomicrobiota bacterium | reverse complement strand
GGGAGGCCTTGTTTTGGGAATCACGCGAAGATCAGGGCCAAGGCGGGCCTTGGTTGATTGGGCCAGTGAAACCTGGCCGGTCGGCCAACCGCCGGTTTCCTTGGTAGTCGCCAAGACGCGAAGGGTGCCGGCAGGGCCCGACCTCCGGCGGGCCCGCGTGAGGTGAGAACCGGGCACTCAGGAACTGCTTGCGCGGGGATCACGCGCTGGCCTTCGACTTGACGGGGTCCGCATGGTCCGTGGCCTGAGCCGTAACCCCAAAAGCGGCGGTGGATGTGGGGATCAGTCAAACCCAGAGGTGAAGCCCAAGGCTCGGCCCATGCTGTAGGCCGCGTGTCCTCACGCGGCGGGAAGGATGCCGAACCTCCGAGCGTCGGGGGCAGCGTGGCAACGGCATCCGGCTGCTGGACGTGATGCAGCCCGAGCCGAGACGGCTCTGCCACGGTTCCGCCGGGTGAGGGCACCCGGCCTACCACCCGGACCTGGCGATTCCAGCCTCACCTGCGGGGTGAGGTCTCGGATGGATCCCACAGGGCCTCTTTGCCTCGATGGCACGGCCGTTTCCTTGCTTTGAAGCCCCCTTTGACCGGGGTTTTTGGGGTCACGAGCCCGTTGGATCGGGCGTGCTGGCTTGATCTGCTTCGCAATCACGCCTTGCCCGGCTGAATCGTTGCTGCCGGGCATGGGCTGGATGGCCGTTGGTCCGGCGACGAAGCCTTCTACCCGAGTGTGCGGAGGAGTCGGCCGTGGAGGTCGTCGAAGCTGCCGTTCGAGAAGACACACACGACGTCCCCGGGGCGGGCAAGGTGCGCGACGTGACTGACGATGGCTGGGGCGTCGGGGAGGTAGGCGGCGGGGACGTTGGCCGCCTCGATGTCACGGATCAGGCGTGCCGGGTCGAGGCGTTCCTCGGGCTTGAGCAAGTCCATGCGGGCAACCATGGCGACCACGACCCTGTCCGAGAGCGAGAGGGCCTCGGCGAGGTCGGATTGGAAGACGTTGCGGCGGGTGGTGTTTGAGCGGGGCTCGAACACGGCCCAGAGGCGTTGGCCGGGGAATCGGATGCGAAGAGCGCGCAGGGTCTCGCGGAGCGCGGTGGGGTGGTGGGCGAAGTCATCGACGACGGTCACGCCGCCGGCGATGCCCCGGACGTCCATGCGGCGGGCAATGCCGAGGAACGAGTCGAAGGCAGCCTGGACGGCGTCGTCGGGGATGTTGCATCTGCGCGCGGCGGCGACGACGGCCATGGCGTTGCGGACGTTGAACTCGCCGGTGAGGGGGATTTGGAACTGGACGTCGCCGACGCTGAAGAGGGAGCGGTCCGGCAGGAGCGCGAGGTTTTCGGCGCGGACGGCGTTGGCCGACCCGAGGCCGAAGGTGAGGACGGGGCAGGGAGCGTCTGCGAGGACGGGTGCGAGGTTGGGGTCGTCGCCGTTGGCGAGGAGGAGGCCGTTGCGAGGCACGAGGACGGCAAGGCGACGGAAGGCGAGCTGGATGTCTTGGAGGGACGGGAAGATGTCGGCGTGGTCGAACTCGAGGTTGTTCATGACGACGAGCTCGGGGAGGTAATGGACGAACTTGGAGCGCTTGTCGAAGAACGCGGTGTCGTATTCATCGCCCTCGATGACGAACCACTCGGAGTGGGTGAAGCGGGCCCCTTGCTGGAGATTGCGCGGGATGCCCCCGATGAGGAACGAGGGGTCAAGGCCCGCGTGCTGGAGGGTCCATGCAAGGAGGGACGTGGTGGTGGTCTTGCCGTGGGTGCCGGAGACGACGAGCGAGCGGCGTCCGCGGATGAAAAACTCCTTGAGCAACTCGGGCAGCGAGCAGTAGCGAAGCCTTTGGTCGAGCACGGCCTCGGCCTCGGGGTTGCCGCGCGAGATGGCATTGCCCACGACCACGAGGTCGGGGTGGTGGGAGAGGTTGTCGGCGTGGTAGGGCGTGGAGACGGCGATGCCCCGTGCGGCGAGGAACCCGGACATGGGCGGGTAGATGTTTTGGTCGGAGCCGGTGATGGAGAAGCCTCGCTCCTGCATGGCGGCCGCGGCGCTGGCCATGGCGGTGCCGGCGATGCCGATGAAGTGGACGCTCCGTACGGGTGCGAACATGGGGGGAGAGGGTGGGCAGGCGTGGCGTCGGGGCAATCGGAAACGCGGAAGGTCCCGGGCTGCTGTCGCGCATCCCATGTCCTCGCGCGAGAAGGTGGGAAGCCTGCGACCTGCAAGCGGGCGGGTTGCGGCAGGCTGCGTGCCCACGCTCCATCGCAGCGGATGGGCATCCGTGGGACGGCATTCTTCGCGTCATGGCGTGAGGGATTCCCCGCTGCATGCATCCTGGGATCCTTGCGGGAGGCGGCATGGGTTTTTCCACGCCAAGACGCCATGACGGCATGAGGACCCGCCTTTTCAGCCCTCGTCGGCGCAGCGTGAGGCGAGAACCGGGCACTCGGGAACCGCATGCGCGCGGATCAAGGGCGCATCGACAGGGCTGGCGGGCTGGGTGCAGGCTGGGGGCGTCAACATGGGCAAGCGAACATGGGTCATCGGGGTCGATTCGGGCACGCAATCGACGAAGGCATTGGTAGTGGATGCGCGGGACGGGCGCGTGCAAGGGACCGGGGCGGCGGCGTACGGGTTGTTGCCGGGTTTGCCGGCCGGCGCGAAGGAGCAGGACCCGGGGGTCTGGGTGAAGGCGTTGGTGAAGTCGGTGAAGGCCGCGCTGGCTGCGGCGGGGGCTGCGGCGGGCGAGGTGGTGGCGATCTCGGTGAGCGGCCAGCAGCATGGGTTCGTGCCGTTGGACAAGGACGGCGAGGTGATTCGCCCGGCGAAGCTTTGGTGCGACACGTCCACGGTCCGCGAATGCGAGGAGATCGAGGCGGCGTTGGGCGGGGTGAAGGGGGCGTTGCGCGCCGTGGGCAACGCGGTGCTGCCGGGGTTCACGGCGCCGAAGGTGCTTTGGCTGAGGAAGAACGAGCCTTCGAACTACGCGAGGCTTGCGACGGTGTTGCTGCCGCACGACTACCTGAACCATTGGTTGACGGGTGTGGCGACGATGGAGCACGGCGACGCCTCCGGGACGGCCTTGTATGACGTGCGGCGTCGTCGTTGGTCCGAGGCGGCGATCCGTGCGATCGACCCGGAGTTGATGGGCAAGCTTCCAGGGGTGACGGCGAGCGACCGTCCGGCAGGGAGGCTTCGCAGGGAGGCCGCGCGGGCGTTGGGGCTTGCGGAGGGGGTGTGGGTTGCGGCAGGGGGCGGCGACAACATGATGGGGGCCATCGGGACGGGGAACACGCGTCCCGGGGTGGTGACAGCGAGCCTTGGGACGAGCGGCACGGTGTATGCGTGCTCGGACAAGCCGGTGGTGGACCCGGCCGGGGAGGTCGCGGCGTTCTGCGACTCGACGAACCGGTGGTTGCCATTGCTCTGCACGATGAACGTGACGGTGGCGACCGAGATGGTGCGCCGGCAACTGGGGCTGGACCATGCGGGCTTCGAGAGGGTGGCGGCCAAGGCGCCGGCGGGCTCGGACGGCCTTTTCCTCCTGCCGTACCTTGAGGGCGAGCGGACGCCGAACGTGCCGGACGGGACGGGCGTGTTCGTGGGGGTGAGGCCGGGGACGCATGATGCGGCGCACATGGCGCGTGCGGCCATGGAGGGGGTGACGCTCGGGATGAACCATGGACTGCGGCGACTGGCGACGCTGGGCGTGAAGCCGAGTCAGGTGCGGGCGACGGGCGGCGGGTCGCGTTCGCGGCTATGGCGTCAGATCATGGCGGACGTGTTCAACGCGGAGGTGGTGACGTTGAAGGTGGCGGAGGGGGCGGCATTTGGTGCCGCGCTCCAGGCCCTGTGGTGTTGGCGGCTGGAGTCGGGCGAGCGGGTTGGGATCGAGGAGTTGACCGATGCGATGGTGCAGTTGAACAAGTCGGAGACGGCCGAGCCGGGGGATGCGGTCGGGGTGTATGGGCGGCTGCAGGAGATGCAGGATGCGACCGGGCGCGCGATGCGTCCGGTGTTCAGGGCGCACCGGGAGTTTGTGCTGCGGTAGCAGCGGGGCCATGAAGGAGGCGGCATGAACCCGTGCATCCCGTTGCTGGTGGTGGATGCGTTCGCGGACGCTCCGTTTGGCGGCAACCCTGCGGCGGTCTGCCTTCCGCCGCACGAGCCAGACGTGCGGTGGATGCAGAGGGTTGCGAGCGAGATGAACCTTTCGGAGACGGCCTTTCTGCGGCCATGCGGGGACGGCACATGGAGTCTTCGTTGGTTCACGCCGACGAAGGAGGTGGACCTGTGTGGGCACGCGACCTTGGCGTCGGCGCATGTGTTGTGGGAGACGGGGAGGCAAGGGGCGGACCGGCCCGCGGTGTTTGAGACGCGGGGAGGCAGGCTACGGTGCGAGCGCGGGGCCAACGGGATGGTGCGGATGGATTTTCCGGCGCGCCCGGCGGTGGCGTGCGAGCTGCCCGCCGGGCTGGCGGATGCGTTGGGCGCGGACGTGCGTTGGTGCGGGCGGAGCATCGACGACCTGCTGGTTGAGCTGCCGCATGCCTCGGTGGTGCGGGAGCTGGCCCCGGACGTGGGGGCGCTGGCCGGGTTTCCGGTCCGGGGCGTGATCGTGACGGCGGCGTCGGACGTGCCCGGGCATGACTTCGTGTCCAGGTTCTACGCGCCTGCCTTGGGGGTGCCGGAGGATCCGGTGACGGGCTCGGCGCATTGCACGCTGGGACCGTACTGGGCTGCCCGGCTGGGGCGCGCGAGTCTTCGGGGGTGGCAGGCGAGCCGCCGCGGTGGCAGCGTGGCCGTCGAATGCTGCGGGGAACGCGTCGTGCTGGGCGGGCGGGCGGTGACGATGCTGCGGGGCGAGTGGGCGGCGGGGTGGGAGGCGGCCGGGACGTATTCGGGGGCATGAGGGGTTGAAGTCCCCGGGAATGAGGCTTCCGTGTGGGCGGGGGATGTGCGAGGGAGGCGCGGGCATGCGAAACGTCATTGGAATCGACCTTGGGGGCTCGGCGGTGAAGGCCGTGGTGGTGCGTGAGGACGGGGCATTGCTGGGCGAGGCGAACGAGCCGTTCGTGGACCGCGACATGGAATGGGCCCGGGCAGTGGCCAGCGTGATCGCGCGGTTCGAGTCCGGGCACGGGTCGGCGGTGGCGGTCGGGGTGTCCGCGCCGGGCCTTGCGGCGCGTTCGGGCCGGGCCATTGCGCACTTGCCGGGTCGTCTCGAAGGCCTTGAGGGGTTGGACTGGACGACGTATCTCGGGCGCGCGTGCATGGTGCCGGTGCTGAACGATGCCCATGCAGCGTTGCTGGGCGAGGCATGGATGGGCGCGGCGCGCGGGTTGGATGACGTGGCGATGCTGACGCTGGGGACGGGCGTGG
>CAIYFP010000560.1 GCA_903925515.1 uncultured Verrucomicrobiota bacterium | reverse complement strand
GGTCCACGTTCTCGGGCTTGCCAACGCAATGGGGTCACATCTAAACGTTTGACATTTGTCCCGGTGACCCTGGGCGAAACGGCGCTCATGCAGGATACCGGCTCCCTCACGCAACGAATCGTCTCCAGTCCGGACCCGACGTCGGGCCACTGGCTGCCCCGGGGTGCCTGCCTCCGATTCGGCCAGGCGGAAGGTGTCTCGCCGGGACGACGCCTCCCAGCATCCACGCCTCGGCGAGCGGCTGAGTTCCATGCGACCGCCTTTATGCCCCGGGCCGCTGAGCTGACGTCAGCGGTCGGGTGACTGCGGCGTGGGAGGCCCCCTGCGGGGGCGTGATGCACACCCTCTGCGCCGCCCGAAATGTCAATAGTTTAGATGCGACCCCATTGCCCTCCGGGGCTTGGGCTGGCCGGGACAAGCCGCCGACAGCTTGCGCAAGCCACCGGCAACAAGCGTTCACCAACCTTTTGCAAGCATCCGGGAGCAGCGCGGCCGTTTTCACCGGTAGCGTTTCAAAACATGGCAACTCTTCACGGCAGGTCCCCGGTCACGCGGCTCCGCATCGCCACGGGGTTGGTGATCTCGGCCATGCCGGTGGCTTGCTCCCAGCAGGCGATCCCCGAGGACGCATCCGCCTCGTCCGACCCGACCCTGTCCTTCATCCACATCAAGGGCGAGGCCGACAAGGACGGCACGGTGGCGCCGCCGTTTCTGCAGGACGTCGAGGGCACGCGGGTCTTTGCGGGGAAAAAGACGACGGTCGTGGACTTCGACGCCCTGCCTCAGGTCCAGACGGACAACTATCGGCAGGCATTGTCAAAGGTGCCCGGCCTGCTGGTCAGCGAGCTCAGCAACGCCAGCCTGCTCAGCCTCGGCTACCGCGGCGTCGGGGACCCGCACGAGTCCCAGAACCTGCTTGTGCTCAAGGACGGGGTCCCGTTCGTCGTCGATTTGTACGGGTATCCCACCGTGTATTACGCGCCGCCCTTCGAGTCGGTGGACCGGCTGGAGTTCGTGCGTGGCGGGGCCTCCCTCCTGTACGGCCCCCAGCCCAGCGGCGCCCTCAACTACGTCACCCACCAGCCCCGCACGGACCGTCCCTTCGCGCTTCGCACCCAGCATGTCTTCGGCAGCTACGACCTTTACGCCACCCACACGCTCGTGGATGGAACCAGCGGCCGACTCGGCTACCTCGCCAGCTTCGACCACCGCCAAGGCAACAGCTTCCGCCGGGTCAACAGCGACTTCGACCTGCTCGGCGGGTCCGTCCGGCTGGTCGTGGACGGCAACACCGACTCGCGGTGGACGCTCGACTTCGACGCCACCGCGGCGGACTCGGGCGAGCCGGGCGGGCTCAGCCTCCAGCGCGGGCCCGGCGTGCTGAACTACTCGGACGATCGGCGCCAGACCCAGAAGCGGTTCGACCGGGTGCGCGTGGAGCGATACCTGCCCGTGCTGGCTTACGAGCGCGACTTCGACGAGTCCACCCGGCTCACCCTCCGCGGCTGGGGCGGCTACTACGAACGGTACAGCAAGCGCCAGATCGGCGACGGCTTCGGAACGGTCTCCGGGCTCGTCAACGCCAACAACATCGACGTCCACCAGTACTACACCTTCGGAACGGATGCCCGGCTCCGGAAGGACTACGAGCTCGTCGGCGAATACCACACGCTCGTCGGCGGCTTTTCCACCTACGGGTCCGACGCCCCCGTCCGGCGCGAGCAAGGCGCGGCCGCCGACGCCGACGAGGGGCGGCTTGTCCGCAGCTCCCAACGCGACACGCTCGCGGGCTCCGTCTTCGCGGAGAACGTGTTCAACATGGGCCAGCTCAGCATCGTGCCCGGATTGCGCATCGAGAACATCAGCCAGTCCATCCGCGAGACCTCCAACGTCGCCCGTCCCAACGCTCTCCTCTCGGACACCCGCCTCGACGTCGTCCCGCTCGTCGCCCTTGGAACTTCCTACCGGCTTCCGAGCAAGAACGAGGTCTATGGCAACGTCAGCCAAGGATACAAGGCCATGGCCTACGGCGACGCCATCCCGGTGGACTCGAACAACGCGACCGTCAGCGACACGCTCAACCCCGGGAAATCATGGACCTACGAGGTGGGCATCCGGGGCCAGCCGAGGCCGTGGGTCACCTACGACGCCTCGCTCTTCCTCATCGACTACAACGACCGCTTCGGCCGCGTCGTGCTTCCGGGCGGCGCCATCCGCGTCGAGAACGTCGGCCGCAGCATCAACCGCGGCGTGGACCTCGCGACCGAGGTGGACGTGATGGGTCTTCTCGACGGCATCCGGGGGACGGACTGGGCCGCCAACTGGGGTGGCGTCAGCCTCTACGCGAATGCCTCGCTCCTGGATGCCCGTTTCGTCGCCGGGCCCCTCGACGGACGAACCCCCCAGTATGCACCCGACTACCTC
>CAIYFP010000559.1 GCA_903925515.1 uncultured Verrucomicrobiota bacterium | reverse complement strand
GGCTTCATGGCAGATGGACGCCGAGGTCACTTGGGATGTGGCCACCCGCGCGCATGCCGCAGTCGCCCATCCGCTACGACGGCGTGTTGGCACGCAGCCTGCCGCAACTTGCCCGCTTGCGGATCGGGAGCTTCGCACCTCCTCACGCGCGGATTTGGGCTGCGCCCCGAATCCACGCGCAAGCCGTTTTTGAGTGAAGGGCTCTCGCCTCGGGCGGCGCCGGCGGAGCGTGGACCCGGCACGATCACATCGAGCCTTCGTGGCTTGGTCTGATCAAGAACAGTGTCTTGTTCGGCGATCCCACGCGTCAGGAATCGGGGAATGGCTCACACGACGACAGGAAGACGCGAAGAAGGCCGTCTCGTGGGCGCTCAAGCGAGGGTTCATGCCGATCCGCTTGGGAATCGAAGGCTTCCGTCCTCCTTGCGCGGGGATTTGGGCGGCCGTGCTGATGTCTATGCGACGCCTTCGTCCGGGGGAAGGATGTCGGGAAGGGAGGGCGGGGCTTTGGGGCGAAGGAACCGGACGAGGGTGTCCCCGTGGCGAAGTTCCTTGAGGTCTTCCCATGCGGGGGGCACCTCCACGTGGTCCCGTCGGGCGTGTCCAAGAACAAGGCGTCCGGATGGCGCGACCATGGCGGGGAGGTCGGGGTCGTCGAGGAGGCGCTGGGCGAGGGAGGTGGAGCGGCGCCCGACGTTCTTCTCGCCGTAGGGGGGGTCGGCGATGACGAGGTCGAAGCAACGTGCGGCACGGCGGAGCTGGGGAAGGACGGCGAAGACATCCTGGACGCGGAGCTCGACGCGGTCGTTGGGGAGGGCGACGGCGGCCATGTTGCGCCGGTAGAAGCGGGCATGCCGTTCCGAACGTTCGACGCTGACGAGGGAGGCCGCGCCGCGGCTCAATGCCTCGAGCCCGAGGGCGCCCGTGCCCGCGAACAAGTCGAGCACGGACGCGCCGTCCGGACGTGCGCCGAGGCTGTTGAAGACGGCGAGCTTGACCTTGTCTGGCATCGGCCGGACGTCGAAGCCGTCTGGAACGAGGAGGAGGCGTCCCTCGGCATGGCCGCCGATGATGCGCATGGCCGGGCGCGACGGCGTGGGTCAGGCGACCTCGCCGCAGTCGGAGATGACGAGGCGGGCGCCGGGGCGGCCGTCGCGGCTGGACGCCCTCTCGAGCGCGGCCAAGACGGCCTTGCTGGAGGGATCGGAGTCCACCTCGCCAAAGACGACATGCTTGCGGTCGAGCCATGGGCACGGGACGAAGGTGACGAAGAACTGGGAGCCGTTGGTGTTGGGGCCGCGGTTGGCCATGGAGAGGAGGCCGGGGCGGGCGTGCAGGTGCTTGAAGTTCTCGTCGGGGAACATGGCCCCGTAGATCGACTTGCCGCCGGTCCCGTTGTGGTGGGTGAAGTCGCCGCCCTGCGCCATGAAGCCGGTGATGACGCGGTGGAAGGAGGAGCCCTTGTACCCGTACCCCTTCTCGCCGGTGCACAGGGCCCGGAAGTTTTCCGTTGTCTTGGGAACGTCCGCGTCAAACAACACGAACGTGATCCGCCCCGCCGCCTTGCCATCGACCTCAAGGTCGAAGAACACCTTCTTGCTCATTTCCCGGATGGTTTGAACCGCGCACCACGGACGGCGGCGGGGGACATCCCCGCGACATGGCCTCCGCGCAGGTCCACCCTTGCAAGGGAACAACCCGGAAGCAACCGCCCCGAATCCGCCCTGACCACGGTGGAGGGCGGTGCGGCATGAAGCCCGCCGCGTGGGGGCACGCGGCATCCGGCTGCGGGTCCATGCCGGCACGCGGCTGGAAGCCGCTTTGGAAGGTGGGCGCGGCGCGAGGCGAGAACCGGGCACCCGGGAACGGCTTGCGCGGGGGGCAGGGGGACCGGGAAGCGTCTCGACAGCGTCGGCGGGTTTGGCCGAACTTGGGGCTTGAAGATGAGCAAGCAGAAGGCCTATGCGGCGGCGGGGGTGGACATCGACCTTGGCAACAAGGTGAAGGCGACGTTGCCGGCATTGCTGGCATCGACGCGTCGGCCGGGCGTGCTGGGGAAGGTGGGCGGGTTTGGGGGCCTGTTTGCGTTGGACACGCGGCGTCATGCGAACCCGGTGTTGGTGAGCTCGGTGGACGGGGTGGGGACCAAGCTGAAGATCGCGTTCGAGACGGGGCGTCATGACACGATTGGCGAGGACTTGGTGAACCATTGCGTGAACGACATCGCGGTGCTGGGGGCGGAGCCGCTGTTCTTCCTTGATTACCTTGGGACGGGGAAGCTGGAGCCGGGGGTGTTCACGGACATCATCGCGGGGTTTGCGCGGGGCTGCGCGGCGAACCGGTGCGCGTTGATCGGGGGCGAGACGGCGCAGATGCCCGGCTTCTACCAAGAAGGCGAGTACGACGTCTCGGGGACGATCGTGGGCGTCGTGGACCGGGAACGAATGCTGGACGGCCAAAAACGCGTGAGGCGCGGGGACGTGTTGATCGGGATCGCGTCGTCGGGCCTGCACACGAACGGGTACTCGCTGGCGCGGAAGATCCTGTTCGAGACGCTGCGGCTGAAGGTGACGTCGCGGGTGGCGGGGCTGGAGGGGACGCTTGGGGAGGAGCTGCTGAAGGTGCACGTGACGTACGGGCCGTTGGTGCAGGGATTGCTGAGGAAGTTCAACCCGGAGGCGGGCGGCGGGGCGATCCATGCGTTGGCGCACATCACGGGGGGCGGGTTCATCGACAACATCCCGCGGGTGTTGCCCGCGAGGCTGGACGCGGTGGTGCGGAAGGGTTCGTGGGAGATGCCGCCGTTGTTTGGGTTGATTGCGGCGAAGGGCGGCGTGGACGAGGCGGAGTTGTATCACGTTTTCAACATGGGGGTGGGGATGGTGGTGGTCGCGGATGGGGGGAAGGCGGATGCCGTGCTGCGGGCGATTGGGAAGGCGGGGCATCGGGCATGGGCGATCGGGGAGATCGTGCCGGGCAAGGGCGAGTCGCGGGTCGTGTCCTGAGGCCGGGGACGAGGGCAAGGGAAAGGGAAAGGGCAAGGCAACATGGGCGACAGGAAGGAGAACCCGGAGGTGGCGGCGGACCCATTGTTCCGTCGGGTGGTTGCAGTGTCCACGGGGCTGGCGTTCGGGGGCATGCTGGCGTCGTTGGCGGTGTTCGAGCGGGCGAGCCATGGGAAGCTGGCGTTGCGATGGCATTGGGCGGCGGTGCCGCTGGTGTTGATGGGGCTGGGGCTGGGGTTGCGCTTCTGGAACGTGCTGTGGCGGGCGGAGGAGGAGGGGACGCCGGAGGCCCGGGCGCGGCTTCGGCGGTTCACGGCGGTGCTGGGGGGGGTGGCGGTGGCGTCGTTTGTGTACCCGATGCGTTACGTGCAGGCGTCCCGGATGGG
>CAIYFP010000558.1 GCA_903925515.1 uncultured Verrucomicrobiota bacterium | reverse complement strand
GCGTTCACCCCCCGGGGCAAATCCAGTGCCACCGCGCTTCCCACGTAGCTCGCGCCTGCCACCAAGGTCTTCCCACGCGGCGCCGCGATCGCCCCATACCCCACATGGTTGACAAACTGCCCCGGCGTCGGGGTCGTGATCGGCAACCCGTCCAATCCCTGCTGCTGCGCCGTCGGCGCGCGGCCATCCGACCCCACCGGGTTCCCCGCCGTCGCGGACAGGGGGACGCCGCGCGCCGACTGCAAGTTGGGTCCCCGCCCATAGGTCGTGTTGTAGAGGGATGCATCGCCCCGGATCTCCAACGGGAACGTCTGCGCCATGCCCACGCCGACGGACAACGTCCAGGACGCAAGGACGCCCAGCACCCGGGTCATCGTTCTCATGTCCAAACTCATGAAGCGCCGTTTCAATGCCCCCCCGCATCAACGCGTCCGCATGATGAAGGCCAACGCGAAGTACGGTGGCCGCGTTTCATGCGCCTGGTTGCCCCCCTCTGCCGACGTCCTCTGGTAGGCTTGGTCGGCCCCGTACCCATCGCTGCCCCAACGGAGCGCGAGATAGTGATTCCCTTCACCGCGCGTGTCCCACCCGCCGTCCGGATCCCCGATGTACCGCCCGGCCGGCCGATGCGAGTGCGAAGGCATCTCGGCCACGGTCAGGGCGTGAGCCTCCTTGCCGCCCACGGCCCAAGGAGAATACCGCGTCAAGCCCCCGGCCGGCCCCGTCGCGCCGCTCGCCCCCACGACAAATCGCGAGCGCAGGTCCGGCGTCCCGTTGGCCCCGTCGCACAAGGACCACCCCGAGGGGATCGCCGTCACCTGCCCAGACCACATCACGATCGCGCCGACCGGGATCGTGCCGTCGCCCACGAACCGAGTCGCCGTCACCACCCCGTTCACATCCAGCATGGAGGTCGGCAACGTGTCCTTGCCGATGCCCACGGACCCACCCCTCGGCTGCAACGACAACACCCCAGGATTGTTGTTGTCCACGGCCTCCACCAAACCCTGCGCCATCACGCCCGGCTGGAACCGATACCCGAGCTGCAACGCATAGTTAGGGCTGTTCAACGTCGTGTCCGTGATGCTGACCTGCTTGCTCGCCGACGTCGCGGGGCGGTTGCCCGCAATCCGGACACCGCCCGTCGCTCGCATGGCCACCTCGTTGTTGGCTTGCGAGCCAAAGTCCGCGTCCACCGAGTCGGCCCAAACCCACGATCCGTTGTGGGTCGCCTTGGCCCGGTATCCGGCCGCCATCGACACGGCCCCGGAGGCCACGTTGCTGCGCCCGCCCGGCACCGTCGCATCGTTCCCCGAAGCCGTGTTGCTACCGCCGCCGCCCACCGCCGCACGATCCGCCGATGCCACGTTCGCCCCACCGCCGGCCACCGTGGCTTGGAGGCCCCCGGCCGTGTTGCCCGACCCGCCCGCCACCACCGACTCCACCCCGTTCGCCCGGTTGCCCACACCGCCCCCCACTGCGGTCCCCGTGCCCAAGGCCGTGTTGCCCGACCCGCCCGCGACCGTGGACTGGTCCCCCGTCGCGGCGTTTCCCACGCCCCCGCCCACCGTTGCCCGGCTGCCGGCCGCCACGCCCG
>CAIYFP010000557.1 GCA_903925515.1 uncultured Verrucomicrobiota bacterium | reverse complement strand
TCGGTCGTGCTTGCTCGATCTGCTTGCGCAACTCCTTCGTCGTTCGCTCGTTACGGGCCTCGTACCGGCCCGCGCCTCGCTCACTCCTCGGCTTGCACAAGCATCTGCTTCGCAATCACTTCCCTCCCAACTGAATCGTCCCGGCGTAGTCCGTCACGGACGGCTACGGGTCGGCTCCATCCCCACGCCTCGTCCCATGCTTTCATGGGGCTACCCCGCACCCGCGATTTATGAGTCACGACACGAGCCCCCGCCCACCCGCCATGCCCGAGCCGTCCCATCACGCCCCGGACGACCCCCGGCTCGCCCGGCTGCGCGCCATCCTTCACGGATTCGGCTCCTGCCTCGTGGCCTATTCGGGGGGCGTGGATTCCGTGCTGCTCGCCCGCGTCGCCCATGACGTCCTTGGCGACCGTGCCCTCGCCGTGATCGCGGACTCCCCCAGCCTCCCGCGACGCGAGTTGGCCGAGGCCGTTGGGCTTGGCCAACGCTTCGGATTCCCTGTCCGCATCGTGCGCACGGCCGAGTTCGACAACCCCGCCTACCTCGCGAACCCGGTCAACCGTTGCTACTTCTGCAAGCACGCCCTCTTCGCCGGGCTCGCCCCCATCGCCCGGAACGAGGGCTTCGCCGTCGTCGCCTACGGCGAAAACGCCAGCGACCTCGGCGACCACCGACCCGGCGCCGCGGCCGCCTCCGAGTTCTCCGTGCGCGCGCCCCTGCGCGAGGCCGGCCTCTCCAAGGACGACATTCGCGCCCTGAGCGCCCTCCTTGGGTTGCCCACGGCCGACAAGCCGCAGATGGCCTGCCTCAGCTCGCGGATCCCCACCGGCGAGCCCGTCACGCCCGCGAAGCTTCGCATGGTCGAGCAGGCCGAGGCGTTCCTTCGCGACGCCGGGTTCCATGACCTGCGCGTTCGACACCATGAGTCCCCCTCGGGCGCGTTGGCCCGGATCGAGGTGGACGACGTCTCGCGACTTGCCGAGCCCGGCCTTGCGACGCGTGTTGCCGGGCACCTTCGCGGGCTCGGCTACCTCCACGTCACCCTCGACCTCGCCGGCTATCGGCGCGGCAGCACCAATGGCGTCCAGCCCCCAAGGGACGGCGCCCCCGCCCCGCTGGCCCCTTCCCCCGAAGCCGCCCCCATCACCTTTCGCGCCCTCTCCTCCGCCGCGGGCACAAGCCCATGAGCGCCCCCGTCTTCGTCGTCGTTTCCGGCACCGACACCGGCGTGGGCAAGACGGTCTTCACGTCGGTCTTCATCCGCTGGCTTCGTTCGAGGAATGTTCCCTCCCTCGCGCTCAAGCCGCTCGCCTCGGGTGACCGTGGCGACGCCGACGCGCTGCACCGGGCGCAGGATGGCGACGTGCCCCTCGACCTGATCAACCCGTGGCATTTTCCGGAGCCCCTGGCACCGATCCTTGCCGCACGCCGGGCGGGGCGACGCGTCGCCCCCGAGGCCGTGGTGGCGCACATCCGTGCCGCCGGGGGCGGCATGAAGGTGGTGCTTGTGGAGGCGGCCGGAGGATGGCTGAGCCCCTGGATGGAGGGCATGGATGCCCCCGGGCTCGCGGCCGTCCTTGGGGCGCGCGTCGTCCTGGTGGCAGCCAATCGCCTCGGCGTGATCAGCCACCTGCGCCTCGCCTGCGAATCCGTCCGCGCTTCCGGGACATCCGCCCTTCGTGGTCGCGCCGGGCGGAACGTGGAACCGGTCGTCGTCCTCATGGAACCGCCGGTTCCAAGCCTTGCCAGCGAGACCAATCCCGCGTTGCTCGCCGAGTTCATGGCCCCCGGGACCCTTTGCCCCTTCCCATGGCTTGGGGCCGCCGCGCTTCGGGGGCGGAGCAAGGGCATCGCGGATGCCGCGCTCGGGTCGGTCGCCACGGCCCTTGGTCTGGGGGCGTAGGTTCAGAGGTCGATGGCGGCCCGCGCGGGTCGGGCCCAAATCCTCGCGTGGGGAGAAGGGAATCTCCCGGTCCGCAACCGGGCGACTTGTGGCAGGCCCCGTGCCAGCACGCCATCGTGGCGGATGGGCATGAACCCCGGCATGGGCATGCACGAGACTGCATTCTTCGCGTCATGGAGGCATGGCGTGAGGAATGCCCCGCCGCACGGATCTCGGAATCCGTGCATGAGGCGGCATGGATTTTTTCACGCCCTGACGCCCTGAGCACCTGTCTTTTCAACCCTCCGTCGGCGCAGCGTGAGGCGAGGACGGGGCACTCGGGAACTGCTTGCGCGGGGATCGGGTGCAGGAGTTGAGGCTTGTTTCCCCGCGCGCATCCTAGGAGGCTGGGAAGATGGTAGGGGGAGATGACAAAAACATCGAAAATGCAGTAGTGGATGAATCGTACTGGTCTCGCAAGCTCCTGGAGTTCAGCGCGAAGGTAGGCCCGTTGTCCTTGTTGGTCCTTGTCATCCTGCTGGGTCTTTTCGTTGTTCCTTGGCCATCGGGCGGGAATGAAGGACAGACGAGGTCATCCTTGCTGGCCCGGTACGTCCAGTCGCGCAGGGTGGATCGAGTGCGGTCCGACCTCGAGCGGGGTCAGGTGGACGCGGCGGTCGCTGGTTGGAAGACTTTGTTGGCCGATACGCCCGACGACCCGCGGTTGCTGCGCCTGCTGTTGGATCAGGCCAACCAGCACAGGGGGTCGATCATCTATGAATTCGGTGGCATGGAAGGGTTCGGGAGGAGGTTGTTGCAGGTGGGCCAGACGAACCGGGAAGACCTCCTGCGCCTCATTCGCATGGAGGCGGGTCTCGGGAATTGGGGGGGGGTTAGGAGATGGTCCGAAGCGATGGGTTCCAACAAGCCTCCCGAAGTGAGGCGTTGGTTGGCCCGCGTTTGCCTTGAGGAGGGTGATGTTTTGGCCTTCGAGGAGACTTGGTCCGTGAAGGACGCGGGCTTTTCAGAGGACCCCGAATCCGAGTCATGGCGGATGGCCGCGGATGCGATTGCCAAGGGCGGCGACGTCGCGAAGGCGGCATTGGACAAGCTGAACGGGTTGAAAGCCAGTGCCGACAAGGGGGTTTTGGCGAGGCGATTGCTGCGCTTGGTGGCTCGTGCCACGGATGACAAGGCGATGGAGAGACAAGTCGTCGAGGAGTTGTCGGCGGCTGGCTCGGAGCGGTTGGGTGACTGGATCGACCATTTGGAAATGCTGGGCAACCGGGGGCCGCGCGGCGAGGTCGAGGAACTCGCCCCCCGCATTGAGGAGGCGCGATGCTCGGCCGAGGATGTTCCCGATGCCGTGATGCGCCTGACGGAAATTGGGCTTAACGCCTCGGCGAAGGTGGTCTTGGACAGGGCGGTCAAGTCTTACCCAACGGACATCAGCGTGGCGATGCTGAAGCCGGTTCCCTTCATGGTGACCGGCGAATGGAATGGTTGCCTTGAGACTGCGTTTGCGCTTCGGGGCCAGCAGCCCACCGCAGGCGTCACGGACGCCGCCTCCTTTTTTGTCGAGGGCTGCGCCTACGAGGCGCTGGGCAACGACCAGAAGGCAAACGCGGCGTTTTTCGAGATGGAATCGACCACGATCCCGAGGCCGGAGGCCATCCTCCAATTCGCCGTCCTGATGGGCAGGCTTTCCATCCGGCCAACCAACGCGGTCTCGTCCCAGAGGGTTTGGCGCTTGGTGAAGACCCTTGAGAGGCCCATGGCAGGGTCTGCCGCCTATTGGAGGGCGCGTAGCGAGGCGGCCGCGCGCATCGGTCAAAACGTGGACATGGTCTTGTCGGCCGAGAAGGCCGTCAGCCTTGACCAAGGCTCGGATGAGTCCACGGCAACCCTGATTCGCGCCCTGATTCTTGGGGGCGGCCGTCACGTCGAGGCGGTGGCCCTGAGCTCGAGGCTCATGCAGTCGATTCCCGTGGAAGCACGTTGGCGATTGCAGCACGCCGTCCTCCTCGCATCCGGTGGCCATCCGGACGACGGGAGGAAGATCCTCGCCCGGATCAAGCCGCCTTGATTCCGCGCCAGCTTCGCGACGACCTCCGGCACGCATGGCTGGAGGTGCACGTGGGGGCTGGAGAGTGGGAACAAGCAAGGACGGTCGTCCGTCAAATCGCCTCGGAGCGCATGGACCCTTTCATGGCAAAGCGTTTCAACGCGTTGGCTGGGGCCATTCCCAACTGAACAACCCTTCCTGCCCCCGAGCCGGTCGTTCCGGCCTCGATGGTGGCCGCGTTGACGCCCATCGCCCATGGCTGGTATCAAACGCGCCGATGAAATCGCGCCAGCGCAAGTCCCTCGCCCCCAAGTATCGCCGCATCCTCCTCAAGCTCAGCGGCGAGGCCCTTGGTGGCGATGCGGGCGCCGGGATCGATCCCGTCTCCGTCCATGACATGGCCTCCCAAGTCGCCGAGGTCCGCGAGCTGGGCGTCGAGGTGGTCGTCGTCGTGGGAGGCGGCAACATCTTCCGCGGCCTTTCCGGCAGTGAACGCGGCATCGACCGCACCACCGGCGACTACATGGGCATGCTCGCCACCGTGATCAATGCCTTGGCCCTCCAGGATGCCCTCGAGAAGAAAGGCGTGCCCACCCGGGTCCAAAGCGCCATCCCCATGCCCCAGGTCGCCGAGGCCTTCATCCGGCGACGGGCCATCCGCCACCTCGAGAAAGGGCGCGTCGTCATCTTCGCGGCCGGCACGGGCAACCCCTACTTCTCCACCGACACCGCCGCCGCCCTTCGTGCCAACGAGACGGGTGCCGAGGTGCTCCTCAAGGCCACCAAGGTGGACGGCATCTACGACAAGGATCCCCGGAAGCACAAGGATGCCAGCCGCTACGCCACCGTGACCTATGCCGAGGCGTTGCAGCGCCAGCTCAAGGTCATGGACGCCGCCGCCTTTGCGCTCTGCCAGGAAAACAAGATGCCCATCGTTGTCTTTGACTTCTTCACCGAGCATAACCTCAGGAGGGTCATCCTTGGCGAAAGCATCGGCACCACCGTCACCGCCTAGTTCATTGCCAGACCATCCCAACTCCAATCCCCCTAGCCATGTCCATCGATGAAATCCTCCTCGACGCCGAGGAGAAGATGCTCAAGACCGAGGAACACGTCGTGCACGAGTTCAGCGGAGTTCGCACCGGCAAGGCCTCCCCCTCGCTCATCGAGAACGTCATGGTCGAGGCCTACGGCTCGGCCATGCGCCTCAAGGAGGTCGCCACCATTTCCACCCCCGAGCCTCGCATGTTGATGGTGCAGCCCTTCGACCAGTCCAACATCAAGGCCATCGAGAAGGGCATCCAGCAGGCCGGCCTGGGCCTCAACCCCGCCGTCCAAGGCCGCTTCATCCGGGTCATCCTCCCCGAGCTCTCCAACGAGCGCCGCCAGGAGTTCGTCAAGATCGTCAAGCGCATGGCCGAGGAAGGGCGCGTTGCCGTTCGCAATGAGCGCCGCATGGCCATCGAGGGACTCAAGAAGCTCAAGGGCGCCGGAGGCGTGTCCGAGGACGACATCAAGGGCGCCGAGCAGGAGGTCCAGAAGCTCACGGACCAGTACATCGGCAAGATCGACGCCCATGTCGTCCACAAGGAGAAGGAAATCCTGACCGTCTGATCCCCGCACCTCGGCCGTGATCGGACTTCACCCGGGAAGCGGCGGTGGAGCCAGCCCACGGCGCACCCGTGGATGCGTCCCGGGCGTTCGGGCGCGCGCCTTGCTCCGTTTCCGACGCCTTGCCGGCCGGCCGGGGTCGCCGGCATGGGGGGGCTTTCGTGCAGCCCGTCGCCTCGGGCGGATCCCAACCCCCGAAAGAAAAAGCGCCACGGTCCCGAAAGGAGACCGTGGCGCATGCAACGAGCGACCCGGGTTGCGGGGCCGCGAGATCCTAGCCGTGGTAGCCCTCCTCGCCGTGCTCGGACACGTCAAGGCCGGCGATCTCCACGTCGTCGGTCGGGCGCAGCCCGATCACGAGCTTGACGATGAACGCGATCACGGCGGTCGCGACGACGCTCCAGATGATCGTGATGGCGACAGCCTTGAGCTGGTTGCCGAGCAGGCCCGGGAGGAGGTCCATCCCGCCCTTGCCGAGGACCGGGTTGGCCTTCTCGTCGGCGAAGATGCCCGTCACGATGGCCCCCATGGTGCCGCCCACGCCGTGCACGCCGAACGTGTCGAGCGCGTCGTCATATCCCAGCATCCGCTTGAGGTAGGAGCATGCCACGAAAGGCACGACCCCCGCGAGGATCCCAATGATGACGGCGGAGTTGGCGGTGACGAACCCGCATGCCGGGGTGACGACCACAAGCCCGGCCACGACGCCCGAGCAGAAACCGAGGACGCTCGGCTTGCCGCGCGTGATCCACTCGCAGAGCGGCCAGACAAAGCCCGCCACGGCGGCGGCAAGCGTCGTCGTGGTGAAGGCGTTGGAGGCAATGGCGTCGGCACCGAGAGCCGAACCCGCGTTGAAGCCGTACCATCCCACCCACAACATGCCCGTGCCCACCATGCAAAGGGTCATGGAGTGCGGGGTCATGGGCTCCTTGCCGAAGCCGATGCGCTTTCCAAGGATGAGGCACAGGACCAAGGCGCTCCATCCGGAGGTCATGTGAACGACGGTGCCGCCGGCGAAGTCGATGGCCTTGATTCCCGCGTCCTTGTTGAGCGGGCCGCACATGAAGCCGCTGGTGGACCAGACCATGTGCGCGAAGGGGAAGTACACGACGAACATCCAGAGCGCGACGAACACGAGCACCGCGAGGAACTTCATGCGCTCGGCGATGGCGCCGATGATGAGCGCGGGGGTGATGATGGCGAACGTGAGCTGGAACATCGCCCACATGGAATCGCTGATCCAATGGTAGCCCGCGCCCACGTTCCCTGGCTCGACGCCCTTGAAGAACGCGAAGGTGGTGTCCCCGATGAACGGATTGGTCCCGCCGAAGGAGAGGCTGTAGCCGACGGCCCACCAGAGGATGGTGACGAGCCCGGCGATCCCAAGACACTGGGCCAGCACGGACAGAACGTTCTTCTTCCGCACGAGGCCCCCGTAGAACAGGGCCAAGCCCGGCAGCGTCATGAACAGCACCAACGCGGTCGATGTCATCTGCCACGCGTTGTGGCCGGGGCCGGGCCCGGCAATCTTCGAGGGCGCGTTGGTCGAGCCATTCCGCGCCGAGTTGTTGATGTAGGCCTCGATGTCCTCAAGGCGCTCCGTCACGGACCGCTCGGGCGCGTCCGCCGCGTTGGCGGCAGCCATCCCAAGGAAGAGGCCAACGAGGCCCATGAACATCCATCGCATCATTGTCTTCATCGTGTTTCCTTTCTCTCGGTATTGTGGGTTTCGGATGGGGCCCGCCGCTTACACGGCCGCCTCGCCCTTCTCCTCCGTCCGGATGCGGATCGCCTCCTCCACGGTCGATACAAAGATCTTGCCGTCGCCGATCTTCCCCGTCTTGGCGGCCTTCACGATCGCGCCAACGGCTTCCGACACCTTCGTGTCGGCGACGACCAGCTCGATCTTGATCTTGGGCAGGAAATCCACGGTGTACTCGCTGCCGCGATAAATCTCCGTGTGGCCCTTCTGCCTCCCGAACCCCTTCACCTCGCTGACGGTCATTCCCTCGATGCCGACGTCGTGGAGGGCATCCTTCACTTCCTCCAGCTTGAACGGCTTGATGATGGCTTCGACTTTCTTCATTCGCTTTGCTCCTCCGGCCTGTCATGGCCCGTCGCGTTGGCCGGATGATTTGCGACGGTTGCGGTCATGGCATTGTGCCTACCGCGCTCTGGCCGGCTTGGAAGCAGCAGGGATGCCAGACGCCGCAATGGAATCTTAAACGCCTTAGCATTAGGAGCTTAAGCCGTGAACTAATCTGGATGCAGTCCGCGCCGGAACCGTGGATGGCTCTTTTTTTGCATGGCGTGCGACTCCAGCCAGACGTCTCAATCCAGCCGCTGCCCGCCCGCCGGATCTCCCCCGGACGCAGTCTGGCCCATGCTCAGGGCTTGCCAGGATGCGTGCGCTCAAAGACTCGCCGCGCCGCGTCCATGCACCGCGCGTTGTCGTGCACGATGCCGTGATAAAGCAGGGCAAAAATGACCTCGTTGTAGTTCACCTTCTTCGGCTGGCCGTCGAAGCCCGGCTCCTTGCCCACACCGGTCCGGGTGTTGCCGGCCACATCCACCTCGCCGTCGGGCCGGATGCGTCCGAGCTGCCAATCCATGGCCTTGCCAAGGGCGGACTCGAACCCCGGCATTTCGAGATGCAGGGCAAGCACCTGCCCGAAGTAAATGGAGACGACGTTGTAGCTGGAGTCGCGCCCGCCGTGCTCGATGAACACGCCGTCGGCGTCACGCAAGGTCAGGGCATGGCGTGCGAGGCGTCGGGAGGCCGCGAGCAGGGCCTCGTCCTTGAGCACGCGACCGCAGGTGCCGAAGGCCTTGGCGGCGATTATGATGCGGTTCACCGCCTTGCTGCTCTTCTCGATGATGCTGGCCTCCCCGGCCATGATGAAGGCGCAGGCGCGGCGCAGGCGGGGCATCAGCTCGTCCAGACGCTGCCGGAAATGGCCCTCATGCGGGGACTGGCGGATCACCAACACCATCCGGCCGACCTCTTGGAGGAAGAAATAGGCCGTCTCGACGGCCGCGCCGCCGGACAGCGCGCTCGAGCCGTTCGGGCGAACGGCGGCCTCGAATCCCCCGTCCTCCCGCTGGCGCGAGAAAGCCAGCTCGATCCCCTTCCATGCGCGGTCGGCCCGGGCAAGGTCGCCGGCCACGACTGCGGCAATGACCCCGCGGCAACTTCCCCGTTGCGGCCCGGCTTCCAGCCAGCGACCGACCGCCCGGTTGGTGCCGGTCAGGCCCTTTTCGTCGGGGAGGTCATTACCGCACAGCACGTCGAGCCAGCCGGCGGGGAACGCCTTGAGCACCTCGAACTCGTTGCGTCGCCATGCCTCCGGCCGCGCGGTCGCGAGCGTGGGCCATGCAAACCATGCGCCGAGGGAAGCGATGCAGGCGCGCCGGGTCAGGGGGATGTTCATGATGGATGCAGGGTCGTCCGGGATCGATGCCGAAGCCATGGAGGCTTGATGGTCCTCAGCGCGGCCGCGTCGCGGGCGTCTTGTACCCAAGGTGCCAGTTATAGAACCACAGGCGTTCCATGGGCACCAGCTCCGCGTGCCCGTCAAACGCGGCCATGTTCACTCCGCCCGGCAGCTTCTCGCCCGGCGCCATCTTCCGGGGCGCGGCCTTCCCGATCGGGCCGGACCCGTGGCGGCTGATCATGAACCGCCCCATGCCGCCGCCGACGCCGTCGCCCTCGTA
>CAIYFP010000556.1 GCA_903925515.1 uncultured Verrucomicrobiota bacterium | reverse complement strand
GCCTAGTGTCGTGTCTCACAAATGGCTGGTGTTTCGCCGCGAGGGATTTTCGTGTCCAACGAGGCGCGAGTGACGAGCAGACCCGCAGAGGTCTGTGAGGAGCGAGCCACGACGTGGGACGCGAAAAGAGCCGCGGCCCTTCGGGTTGCTCCAAGAATGCCCCGGGGCTTCGTGGTTCGTCCGTCCCAGACCGCTGCGGGCAGGCTCCGTCCTCACGCCTTGCCCCGGGGCATTCTTGGAGCAACGAAACACCAGCGATTTGTGAGACACGACACTAGGGCGCTTGGGCCCGGGCGAGGCGGTCGGCGATGCCGGCCCATGCGGGAGTCGCGGGAACACGCTCGACCACGAGCCATGGGACCCCGGCGGCGTCTGCGGCATGCAACTCGGCATAGAGGGCGCGCGCGACGGCCTCGGGGTCGTCGGGGATGAAGCGCACGTGGGGGAAGCGGCCCTCGCGGGGAATGCGGGAATGGGCGATGATCCAGCCTTGGTCCGGGTCAAGGGCCAGGGCGTCGAGCTGGCGTGCGAGGTCGTCCTCCGATTGCCATTCGAGGACATGGAGGCGGGCGCGGGGGGCGTAGTGACGCGAGAGCTGGCCAGGGCTTCGGAGGGGTTCATGGGCGGGATCAGAACGGCAGTCCGCAAGCTGGGGACCGGCCGGCGGTATGCCGCAGGCGCGGGCGATGTCGTCGGATGAGATCATGCCGGGACGAAGGATGCGTGGGGCGGGGCCGGTGACATCGACGACGGTGCTTTCGATCCCGACGTTGGATTCGCCGCCATCGACGAGGAGCGGGATGGCATGGCCGAGGGAGGAAGCGACGTGCTGGGCGGTGGTTGGGGAGAGGGCGTTGGCCGGGTTGGCGCTGGGAGCGGCCAGCGGGAAGCCGCACTCGCGGATGACGGCCTGCATGATGGGATGGAAGGGCCAGCGCAATCCAACGGTGGGGCCGCCAGCGGTGACGACGTCGGGGATGCGGTTGCTGCGGGGGACGACCAAGGTAAGAGGGCCGGGCCAGAAGGCGCGCGCAAGGCGGGCGGCAAGGGCGGGCCATTCGCGGGCGCAGGCATGGGCGACGTCGGCGTCCGCGACATGGACGATGACGGGGTTGTGGGCGGGGCGTTGCTTGATGGCAAAGATCTGGCGGACGGCATGGGGGTCCCATGCGTTGGCGGCAAGGCCATAGACGGTCTCGGTGGGGAGCGCGACGACATGGCCGTGGCGCAGCAGGCAGGAGGCCCGGGCGACGGCTTGCTTGAAGAGGGCGGGGGTGTGGACGGGGAGGACTTCGGCCGGCACGGGGCAAGGATGGGGCAGGGCCGGGGAAGGAGGAAACCGAGAAACCGTTGGCGTTTGGAGGGGATGGGGGATAAGGGGAAGGCGAATGAGCGAGCGACGGGCGCGGTTGAAGCGCGAGACCAAGGAGACGTCGATCCGGCTGGAGCTAGACGTGGATGGCACGGGCAAGGCGCGCGTGCGCACAGGGGTGCCATTCCTTGACCACATGCTGACGTTGTTCGCAAGGCATTCGCGGTGCGACCTTGTGCTGGGCTGCAAGGGGGACCTTGAGGTGGACGCGCACCATACGGTGGAGGACTGCGGGATCGCGCTGGGGCAGGCGTTCCTCGCGGCATTGGGGGACAAGCGGGGCATCCAGAGGTACGGCACGGGGTTTGACCCGCGGAACCCCTGGACCGGCGAGGCGTACGTGCCGATGGATGAGTGCCTTGCACGCGCGGTGATCGACTTCAGCGGACGGGCCTACCTCGTGTGGCGGGGGCTCGAGTCGCGGGCGCACCAAAAAATCCCGGTGGAGGAACGGACGCAGGACATGTCGTCGTCGTTCCGGTTTGGGCTGGCGCGGGAGTTTTTCCAGGGATTTGCGAACGAGGCGCGATGCAACCTGCACCTTGAGTTGCTCTACGGGGGCGAGCCGCACCATGTGGTGGAGTGCCTCTTCAAGGCGTTTGCGCGCGCGGTGGACGCCGCATGCCAGCACGACCCTCGCATCGCCGGGGAGATCCCGAGCTCGAAGGGGAAGCTGTAAAGGCCGCTGAATAGGCCGTGAAAGGGGGGCGTCCATGGCAGCGTCGTTGAAACTGGATTACGCCGCCGCGACGGACGAGCAATTGGTCTCCCTTGCGAAGGGGGGCGACGCTGACGCCTTCGAGGAGCTGGTGCACCGGCATCGCGACAAGATTTACGCACGCGCGATGATCATGATGCGCAACGAGGTGGAGGCGATCGACTTGTCCCAGGAAGCGTGGGTCAAGGCATGGCAAAGGATCCACCAGTTCCAGGGCGAGAGCAGCTTCGCCACGTGGGCCACGCGGATCGTGATCAACCTGTGCCTTGACCAGATCCGCCGCCAGAAACGGACCCGCGCGGAGTCCATCGAGCAGATGGAGGAGGAGACGGGCGGCGTGGAGCGGCACATGCCGGTGGTGGAAGCGAACCCGACGGAGGGCCTCGAGACCGAGGACGTGCGCAGGCGCATCGACGAGGCGCTGGGCAAGCTGACGGAGGCTCATCGGACGGTGGTGGTGCTGCACGAGTTCGAGGGCCTTGAGTACAAGGAAATCGCCAGGCGCGTGGGCATCTCGATCGGGACGGTGATGTCCCGCCTTTTCTATGCGCGCCGTCGTCTGGCGACGCTGCTTCAAAACCTGAGGAAGGAACGATCCGAATGAATGGCAAGGAATGGACGCTCGACTTGCAGGCGTACGTCGATGGCGAGCTGGAGCCCTCGAGGCGGGCGGAGGTCGAGCGGGTGATCTCAAGCGACGCCGAGGCTCGGGAGCTGGCTGGGGCGTTGCGTTCGCTCGGCGAGGTGGTCCGGTCGCATGAACCTTCGCATCGCGTGCCGGATTCGCGGGAGTTTTACTGGTCGCAGGTCCGGCGCCGCATCCAGCAGGCCGAGGCAACGGACTCGCGGAGGGCGGCGGGCGCAACCCGTGCAGCGGGTTGGCTGCGCTGGCTGGCGCCGGCCTTGGGGGTCGCGGCCGTGGTGGTCGTGGTCTTCATGAACCGCCGCCATGGGGAGGCACTCGTCGAGGTGGCCTCGTCCGGGCTGGAGGACGCCGAGGGAATGACCTTCCGGTCGGACGCGGACGGCATCACGGTGCATTGGATCCGTTGACAGGGAGGGGCATGGGAAGGCTGGATGACGGGAGGCGCCCGCCTGGGGGTGCGATGGATAGGGAGAGATGATGAACTGGACACGGCATTGGATGGGATGTTGGATCGCGGCCATGGCCGCATGGGTGGCCTCGGCGGGATGGGTTGTCGCAGCCGATGTGCCGTACCGAGTCCAGTTGGTGTGGGGCACGGACGAGGCACGGCCGGAGGGGAAGGAACTGAAGCCGCTGGACCCCGCCATGGCCGCCCGCCTGCGCCAGTTGAGGTTCAAGAATTACTTCGTCACCAAGACCGAGCCCGCTTCCGCCGACTCGAAGGATTTCCGGCGGGTGACCTTGTCGGACCGCTGCGCGGTGGACCTGAAGGAGGTGGGCGGCGGCAAGCTGGAGGTGCGGATGCTGAGCCTGAAGGCGGGTTCTGAGCCGAGGCAGGTGGCAAGCCGGACGATTGGGATCGAGCAGTTGCGCAAGGGGGAGATGATGATTTATGCGGGGGACTCGAAGGACCGTTGGGAAGATTGCTGGCTCGTGATCGTGGATGCACCGGCGCCTGCGCGAGCCCCGGACACCAAGCCCTAGATGGGGCCCGCACGTGGCCTTGAGGATGCCCCGCCCCCCTCCCCCTTCCCCCACGCCATGCAGCCTTTCCAGATCATCTTCAACCCGACCAGCGCTTCGGAGCTCGCGCGGATGCCGAAGGACTTGCAGCTTCAGGTCCTCGGGCAGTTCCGGGGCCTTCCCCATGAGTTGCAACGGGAGAACCCGCACTTTGGTTCGTTGTCCAAGGGCGGTCGCTCCCTGGTCCGTTACCGCCTCGGGGAATACCGCCTCTACTTCGAGCGGCATCCCCTCGGGATCGTCGTCCACCGCATCCTGAGCCGGAACACGCTGAAGGACTTCCTGTACCGGTCGAACTTGTCGAGCGGCGAGGACGAGCAATTGCAGGACAACCCAAGGTTCTGGGAGTGGATCGAGCGTTCGTCGCCCGCGACCAAGCCCGAGGCCGTCACCGGGTTGTAACGGTTCAGTCATTGCCTCCGGCGCGCGACGCCCATAGGACAACGCCGGACATGTCGAAGATATTGGTGGTGGACGACGAACCGGATGCGTTGGACCTCGTGGCGTTCAACCTGAAGCAGGCGGGCCTTGATGTGGTCACGGCCGACGACGGGGCGGCGGCATTGAAGCGTGCCCGGGAGGTGGTCCCGGACTTGATCCTGCTGGACCTGATGTTGCCGGAGGTGGACGGCTTGGAGGTGTGCAAGCAATTGCGTCGGGACCCCGCGACGTCGTCGATCCCGATCATCATGTTGACGGCCAAGGCGGCGGAGATCGACCGGGTGCTTGGGCTGGAGCTTGGGGCCGACGACTACGTGACCAAGCCGTTCAGCCCCCGCGAACTAGTCCTGCGGGTGAAGAACTTGATCCGACGCCGAACCGAGCCGACGGAGGCGCCCGACCAGCTTGTGTTTGGGGAGTTGTCGGTGGACATCGCGCGCCACCAGGTGACGGTGGGCCGCAAGCGCGTGGAGTTGACCGCGACCGAGTTCAAGCTGCTGACCACGCTTGCACTGCGGCGCGGCCGCGTGCAGTCCCGCGACCAACTTCTCCAGGACGTCTGGGAGTACGACGCCGTCATCGACACGCGCACGGTGGACACGCACATGAGGCGGCTGCGCGAGAAGCTGGGCACGGCGGCCCGGTTCCTCGACACCGTCCGGGGCGTTGGGTATCGGTTCTTGGAGGATTGATCAGGGATGTGGCCATGGATTGCAGGTGCGGCGGCGGCCGTGGCGTTGGCCACGGCATGGACGGCACGCGAGCGTCGATGGCGTGACCGGCTCAGGGACCAGTCCCTTCGCATCGCCGAGCTCCGCACACAACGTCACCTTGCGCTGGTCGAGGAACAATCCCGCCAGCAGGCGCTGCTGGACAGCATGCTGGAAGGGGTGCTGGTGCTGGATGAGGCGGGATGTGTGGAGCATGCCAATCCGGCCTTGCTGCGCCTGCTTGGCCTGGAGGCGGAGCCCCGAGGGCGGCCGGTGGCGGAAAGCGTCCCGGTCCCCGGGATTGCCGATCTGGCCCGTCGCGCCATCCAGCATGGGCGCATCACCGACCATGAGGTCGGGCTGCCCGGCCCGGCACCGAGGGCCTTCCAGGTCAGTGCCGTGGCCCTGCGCGACGCGGACCGCATCCTTGCGGGCACCTTGTTCGTGTTCCACGACCTGACTCAGCACAAGCGGCTGGAGGAGCAGCGCCGTGATTTCGTTGCCAACGTGAGCCATGAGCTGCGGACGCCCTTGTCCCTGATCAAGGGCTACACCGAGACCCTCCTTGGCGGCGCCATGGACCAGCGCGACACCATGGTTCGCTTCCTCCACACCATCGATCGCCACGCCGACCGCCTCACGTTCCTGATCGAGGACCTCCTCACCATCTCGCGCCTCGAGTCCGGGCAGGTCGTGATGAACATGCAGCCCGTGTTCCTGAGGGACGTGGTGGAAGCCGTCTTGGACGACCTCCGGCGCAGGGCCAACGAACGTTCCGTCCAGTTGCGCAACGAAGTCCCGGGATCCATCCGCGTCCATGGCGACGGCGACCGACTTCAGCAGGTCGTCCTCAACCTCGTGGACAACGCCATCAAGTACGGCAAGCCCGGCGGCGACGTCGCGATTGGCGCCCGCGCATCCGAGGAGGACATCGTGGAGGCATGGGTTTCGGACGACGGCGGGGGCATTCCGCCCGAGGCGCGGGAACGCATCTTCGAGCGATTCTACCGGGTGGACCGGGGGCGTTCGCGGGAGCAGGGCGGCACCGGCCTTGGTCTCAGCATCGTCAAGCACATCATCCATGCACACGGTGGCGAGGTGCGGGTGGCCAGCGACGTCGGCAAGGGGACGACCTTCTTCTTCACGTTGCCGCGCGTGAACGACGAGGTGCAGGGCTAGGGCGGCTCTTACAGCCTTGATTGCATGGGCGTTTTGAAAACCCTTGTCCCGAACATGAGCTCTCCTGCTGTTCCGATCCCGGTGCGTTCCTTCAATGCCGACCAACTCCCCGTGCATGTCTTCGCGGGCCAAGAGGACGTCGCGCTGTACATGACGCTTGCGGTCCGAGAGGCGCTTTCGGAGGCGATCGCACGCCATGGCTCGGCGGCCGCGATCCTTGCGACGGGCAACTCGCAAATTCGTTTCCTCCGTCACCTCGTGGAATTGGGGGGCGTGGACTGGTCCAAGGTCACGCTGTTTCACATGGACGAGTACCTCGGGGTGCCGGCAGAGCATCCGGCCTGCTTTCGCCGGTACATGAAGGAGCGCGTGGAGAGCCTGCTTCGCCCGAGGGTGTTCCATTACCTCGGCGGCGACGCACTGCTGCCATTCGACGAATGCGCCCGGTACACGTCGCTGCTGAAGGCCCAGCCCATCGACCTTTGTTGCATGGGAGTCGGCGAGAACGGCCACATCGCGTTCAACGATCCGCCCGTCGCACGATTCGACGATCCGCACTGGGTGAAGCCGGTGAAGCTGGACGACGACTGCAAGATGCAGCAAGTGCGCGAGGCACACTTCCCGAGCCTTGAGGCCGTGCCGCCCTATGCGCTCACGCTGACCATCCCCGCGCTTCTCTCCGCCCGGCGTGTCCTTTGCCTCGCCCCGGAGAAGCGCAAGGCCGTCCCCGTCCGCAACCTCGTCGAGGGCCCGGTCGCCACGTCCTGCCCGGCGTCGATCCTCCGCACGGCGCCCCACGCGACGCTGCTGCTCGACACGGACTCCGCCAGCCTCCTGCAACGCTGAATTCCATGCGCATCCTCGCGCTTGACCCCGGGTCGGTCCGCGTCGGCGTCGCCATCAGCGATGAGCTGCGCATCCTTGCGACCCCCCTCGACTACATCCCGGCCGAGCCGTTCGCGGGATGCGCGCGCCGAATCGCCGACGTGATCCGTGAGCGCGAGGTCGTGCAGGTCATCGTCGGAATGCCCCGCAACATGGACGGATCGTATGGCGAGGCCGCGCAGCGCTCGCGTGCGTTTGTCTCGGCATTGCGAGATGTCGTCCAGGTTCCCATCCGCACGTGGGACGAGCGCCTGACGACCGTCCAGGCGAGGCGGGCGTTGCGCGAGACCGGGAGCAAGGGGGGCGACCGGGAACGGATTGACTCCGCCGCGGCGGCCGTGCTGCTCCAGGGCTACCTCGACGCCCAAGTCTCGTGATGCCCAATCGGACCCGCGAACGAGCCGAAGCCGCGCCGCGCGGCCATGTCCGGCTTCGCCTGGTCGTCGCCTACGACGGGACCGCCTACGTGGGCTGGCAACTCCAGCCGGAGGGCATCTCGGTCCAGCTTCGCCTCGAGGAGGCCTTGGGTCGCCTGTTCAACCCGACGCCCCGGGTTTGCTCGTCGAGCCGGACGGACACCGGCGTCCATGCCCTGGGCATGGTGGTCCATTTCGACGTGCCGAAGGCGCAGTGGCGCATGAAGCCGCGCAAGCTGGTGCTTGCCGCCAACGCATGGCTGCCGGAGGACGTCCGCGTCGTTGGCGCGGCATGCGTGGCGCCGGATTTCCATGCCCGGTTCGACGCCGTGCGAAAGCGGTACCAGTACACGGTCTGGAACCATGCCGCCCAGAATCCGCTGCTGCGAGGGCAGGCATGGCACGTGCCCAAGCCGCTGGACATCGATGCCATGCGCCGGGCGGCCGCGTCCGTGGTGGGAAGACGGGACTTCCGGGCCTTCTCCGCCACGCCGGGCTACCACCGGGAGAACACCGTCCGGAACCTGACCCGCTGCGAGGTGCGGCGATCGGGGTCGCGCCTGACGTTCGTCATCGAGGCGGACGGCTTCCTGTACAAGATGTGTCGCGGGATCGTGGGGACGTTGGTGCAGGTTGGGGAGGGAAGGTTCGGGCCCGGGGATGTCGTTCGCATGCTCGGGGGTTGCGACCGCCGTCTAGCGGGCATGACCGCGCCCCCGCATGGACTCGTGCTGCACAAGGTTTGGTACCGGGGTGCAGGCCACCACGCGTCGGACGGGGTGGAAGGTTGAGGACCCGATGCGCCCGGGGTCGCCCGAAACGTGAGCTCCTTGGTGCCGTCAGGCCACGGTTGAGGACAGCAGCAACTCGACGTAGGGCACGTCCGAGGGAAGGGTGACCTTGGGATTGGGAGCGATTCCCTCGACCAAGGCGACAGGCTGGCCGATGCACTCGCAGGCCGCCGTGTCGTCGGTGACGGCAAGCCCGCGCCGCCGGACCTCGGCCATGGCCTTTAGAATGACCGCGGCCGCGAAGCACTGGGGTGTTTGGACGGCCCAGAGCCGTGAACGTTCCGGATGCCGCGCAACGAACCCGGCGCCGTCGGATTCCTTGATGGTGTCCGTGACCCGGGAGGCCGCAACAGCAGCCCCGTGTGCCATGGCGGCGGCGAGCGTGTCGAGGATGACCTGGGGTGGTGTGCAGGGACGTGCGGCATCGTGGATGGCAACCCATTCGGTTGCGGGGTCCATGGCCCGCAGCCCGTTCCAGACGGAATCTTGGCGTTCCTCGCCGCCAAGGGCCACGAGCCATGGCTTGGATGGCTGGACATGTTCCGCCGCCAGCTGGGCGAAGGCGTCCTCCATGCCGGGCCTGACGACGACCACGACACGGTCGATGGCGGGGCATGCATCGAGGCGGGCCCATGCATGGGCCACGACGGGGCGTGAGTGGATCTCGATGAATAGCTTGTCTCGGCCGGGACCCATTCGGGTGCCACGTCCGGCGGCGACGAGTATTGCGGTGGTCATGAGCTTGGAAGTTCAAGCCAAGCCGGTTCGGCGCAGCAGGGCAGGTCGTGCCCGGGGTTCGTCCTCCGCAAGGGTTTTGTCCTTCGTTCCTCGTGGGCCTCGCACCGACCCTCGCCTCGATCACTCCTCGTCTTTCGAGCGAACCTGCGGCGCCACCGCTTTCCCCCCAACTACACCCACCCGGCCGTACACCGACCCGGCCGAGGGACGCGGCGATGGCTGCGGGCCCATGCTCATGGAAGGGCGTCGCCCTCCCGCCGCAGGCACTGCGGATGGACCCCTCGGTTCATGGGCTGGCCTTCTTGTCGTCCTTCTTGTCCTCCTTCTTCTCGGCGCCCTCGGCCGGGGCGTTGGCATTGAGGGCCTTGAGCACCGCGTCCGAGAGGTCGTCGGTGGAGCCCACAAGGCTGGTGTACACGACGATGGGCGTTTGGTTCAGGGAGGTGGCGGCCGTATCGATCACGGCTTGGTATCCCCCGGCCTTGGCCTTTTCCTCGACGACGCCGCGGATGTCGCGAAGCACGGAATCGCGCATGCGCTTTTGCTGGTCGAGGATGGTCTTGCGGGAGTTCTCGTCAAAGGACCGGACATTCTGCTCGATGCCGGCGATCTCGGCGCGGCGTTTCTCGGCATCCTGCTTTCGCTTTTCCTTCTCGTCATTGGAGGCGGAGGGGTCGGTGATGCTGTCGAGGATCTTCTTGAACTCCTCGTTGGCCTTCTTGTAGTCATCGACCATGCCTGCGCGGGCCTTCTCGAGGTCGTTGGCGCGGTTCTTGAGGTTTTCGTCGGCCTGCTTGGTGCGCCAGTAGCCATCGAACACCTTTTGCATGTCCACGACTGCCAGCTTGGTCTGGGCGTGGGCCACCACGGGGAGGGTCACCGCCATGGCCAACGCGGCCCAGCGTATCATTCCATTTGCATTCATGCGTTCGTAATTCTGCTCAAAATCCAACTAGAGATCGCGGGTGTAGCCCACTCCAAACTGGAACCGGCCGCTTCCGCCCACGCGCGTGTCACGCGAGATGGGGATGCCGTAGTCCAGCCGCAACGGCCCGATGGGCAAGTTCAACCGGATGCCAAAGCCCCAGTTGTCGTTGTAGAGGCCGGTCGCCTGCCGGATGCCGTTGGCGTCCACGAAGTCTTGGGGATCGAAGCTGTAAGCATCGGGATACACCATGCCCACGTCATAGAACACGGCGAGGCGAACGCGTTCAATGATGGGAACGGAGTACTCGGCTCCGCCGAACCAGTAGGTGCCGCCGCCGGATGGCTCGCCGGACACGGGGTCCTTGGGGCCGACCTGCCGGAAGCGAAAGCCCCGCTGGGAGAACAGCCCGCCAAGGTAGAACCGGTCGAACAACGGCACGCGGTCGCGACGGCCGCGGTCGCCGTCCGCATAGGCCTCGACGACCCCGACGCGGCCGGAAAGCTCGAGGATGTGTCCGTCCAAGGCGTCCTTCCACAGGCTGGTCTCCGGGAACAGCTGGCCGGGGCTCCAGTACTGCGACACGCGCAGGTCCACGCGGTAATAGTCGGAGTCGCCGCCGAAGGGCCCGCCGGCGAGCTCGGGCACGAGCTCGATGCGCTGGCCGCTGGAGGGAAGCAGGACCGAGTTGCGCGTGTCGTAGGCGATGCTCACGCCGGCCCTCGACACGAGGCGGGTGCCTTGCTCCTGGAGCAGGACGGTGTCCGGGAACGACGCGACGTAGGTGTCCGTGAAGTCGATGCCGATGCTCTCGATGGTGTAGTTGACGCCGCCGATGAGGTTGAGGGGCAGTTGGCGGGTGAGGCCGACGCGCATGCCGGTCTGGCGTTGGTCGTAGTTGGACGAAAGGAAGTTGAGCTGGCGATGGTAGAGCTCGGTGCTGAGGGACAGCCTGCGGCCGAGGAACCACGGCTCGATGAACGTCGCGACATAGTCTTGGCGGCGGGTGCCGGCCTGGACGCGCAGGCGGGCCTTCTGGCCACCGCCGGTGAACGACGGCGGATTGAACAGGTCGAAGTTGCCCTGGCTGATCTCCGCGTAGCCCACCAGCGCGTCGATGGAGCTGAACCCGGCGCCCACCATGAAGTTGCCGGTCCGCTTCTCCTCCAGCCCGATGACGAGGTTCTTGCCGTTCTCGACGTCGGTGTCCTCGTTGGTGGTATCCACCTTCTCGAAGTACTGCATCTGCTCGAGGCGGGACTTGGACACCTTGACCCGCACGCTGTCGAAGGTTTCGCCCGGGGTGATGGCGAGCTCGCGGCGGATAACCTTGTCCTTCGTGCGGGTGTTGCCGCGGATCTCGATCTTCTCGACGAAGAACTTGGAGCCCTCCTGGAGCTTGTAGTTCAGGTCCAGCGTGCCCTTCTCGACGTTCGGCACCTTCTCGGCGTCCACTCGGGCCTCGATGTAGCCCCGGGCCCCGTAGAAGTCCTGGATCGCCTCGATGTCCTTGGAAAGGCCCTTGGGCGTGAACTTCTCACCCTCCTTGAGCACGAGGCCCTTCCTGACCTTCTCGCCGTCGCGCGTGCGGAGGTTCCCGACGATTTCCTCGCGCGAGAAGAGCTCGTTCCCCTCGAAGCGCACGCCGCCAACCTTGTACGGCGTGCCCTCCTCGACCTTGAAGCGCACCACCATCCGGTTCGTGCGGGCACGTTCGAAGACGACGTCCTTCAGCTCAAAGTCAATGTACCCCTGCTCGGTGTAGAACTCGCGAAGCCTTTCCTTGTCCTCCTCGAAGACGTCGTCCTTCAGCTTCCCCGATCCGGTGATCCACGAGAACATCCACCAGCGCCGGGTCTTGACCACGCGCCGCAGCTTTCGCTGCTTCATGTCCCTCGCGCCGTCGAAGAAGACGTCCGTGATCCGCACCTTGGGAGCCTCCACCACCTCGAAGGTGACGATGCCGCGACCGAGTTCCTCGTTGATGCTCGGAACGGCACGGACCTCCGTCTTCTGGAGGCCGGCCTTCTGGTACATCTTCAGGATTTCCTGCGAGTCGTTGAACAGCTTCAGCTCGTCGAGGGGCTCGCCCACCTTCGAGGTGAGCTTCTTCCTCAGCCGGCTCGTCCGGTACTTCTTGTTGCCGCTGAACCGGACCTCCGTAAGCAAGGGCTTGCCCTGCAACCGGTAAGTCAGGGATACCCCGGAGGCGTCCCGTTCCTGGCCGACGCGGATGTTCGAAAAGTAACCGGTCCGGTAGAGGTTTTGGATGTCGGCGTCGATGGCTTCCTGGGAGAAGCCCTCGCCTTCCTTCACGCGGATGTTGGCCCGGACCAACGACTCCGAGACCGGCGCGGGGCCAACGTGGACGATGACGACCTTCTTCACCGGGATGACCGGTTGCTGAGCCACGGCGGCCCAGTGAAGGCAGGCCGTGAGCAGCAATGCCGGCCGCAAATGTCTCATCATGGCAGGATTCATCCAGCGCGTCGTCGAGTGCGGGCGTCATCAAACCCAAGACCGGCCCCGCGCTGCAACCCCCGATTCGCCCGCCTCACCGGATGTCCCGCCATACCTGGGCGGTTCTTACCCAGCCGAGCCTCCGGCCCTCGCGCTCGACCTCGCTCCATTCCCCAAACGTTCGCAGGAGGCGCACCTCGGTTGCCTCCGGCAGCGTGGCGACGGGCAAGGCCTCGGGAACCGGAGCCAGCGCCACCGGCGCCTCGCGCGTCACCACCACGGCATCCGGCGACCCCGCAGACCCCGCCAGGCATGCGACCCAGCCTGCCGCGACCGCGCCATGGAGGCCCGCCAGCCATGCCATGCCTTGGCGACGAAGCGTTGGCCGCGACCGGAAGGCGAGCATCCAGCCCGCAAGCACGGCGCTGGCCGCCAGCAGACAACCCGCCCATTCCTCCGGCCGGAGCCATCCGGTGAGCTGGGCGAGTGGATGTGCCCCCATGCCCCCCGTTCGTCGTCGCGCCTCCCCGGCCAAGCTGCGGAGCCCGACGTCGCGCGGGGCCTCGCGAAGGCCTTGTCGCCATGCCCAAAGGGCCCTGCCCGGCTCGCCCGCCGCCGAATAGGCCTGTCCAAGGTTAAACCATGCGTCCCCCGTGGCCGTTCCCTTGGCCATGGCCTTCCCGAGCACGGCGGCCGCCTCCGCCGGTCGCCCCACCGCGAAGAGTCGCTGGGCCTCCTCCATGGGCTCGGCAAGGAGCGAGGCGCCCCCGCACAGGGCGATGGACAACCATGCCAGCAACGCCCTCATTTCCCGTCTCCCATGCCTTGCATCGCCCGCTCGATCCGGGCCACGACCCGAAGGGTCTCGCCTCGGAACGACTCGTCCGCCCCATGGCGTCCGGGGGCAAACCTCCTGCTTTCCCATGCTTCGAACCACTGTCCAACCTCCCCCACCATGGACTGGTCCATGCCCCGGTTCATCAATTCGCGCAACGCGACGTCTCGGTTGATCGTCCCGGGGTCCCGGTCCAGCCAGGTTCCAAGCCGGCAACGGACAAGCTCCCCGCACGCGCCGAGGTCGTCCGTGCCCGCCTCCACGAACCTCCTCGCCTCGTGCATCCGTTCGCGCCATGCGCCGCGGAACACGGGTTGCGGGCGGTTTGCCAGTCGCTGTTTCAGCGCCCTTGCGCCCAAGACGGCCGCCCATCCCAACCATGGGCTTGCAGCAAGCCATGCGATCCATCCGTCGCGGCCCCAGCGTCCCCCGGCCGGGCGCATCGCTCCCTTGCTTGCCCTCCATGCAGCGCCCGGAGATTCCCCGGCAGCCGCCCCGTTGGTTCCTCCGAGACCCGCCGCCCCGGCGCCAACGGCCCCGTTGGCGGGTTGGGGCGCCGTCGGTGGCGCGTCCAACACCTCGAGGATCATCTCGCCGGCGGTCGCCGTGCGGTATTCCCGGGCGGCGGGGTCGTACGAGACCAAGGAGGGAACCGGCAGGCGAACCTTCCCCGCCCTCTCGGGCACGATGACGAACTCGAGGGTTCGCGTGCCGGCCAATCCCAGCGGGTCCGACGCCGCGAACCCATTGGTGCCGGGATACACCCGCAGCGTGGGGGTGTCGGGCCACGGGGGCAGCTCCATGCCCTCGATGCCGCCCTCGCCCTGCACGACAACCTTCACCGTGACCGGGTCCCCGACATGGACGCGTTCCGGGCTGAACGAGCCGGACATGCGAAACCGGCCGACGACGCCGGCGAAGCCCGACGGTCGCCTTGCGGCGGGAGGGTAGGACACTCGCAGGGTCCTTGCCGGCGCCTTCACCGTCATGCGCTTGGCCTTGCGGGGCGGGCCGAAGAAGTCGTCGAACACGTTGCCGGCCTGGCGCTGGACCTCCGTGAGCAACGTGAGGTCCGCCTCGGCCGGGCCGATCTTGAGGTCCCCCGCCTTGCTTGCCGTCACGGCGAACCGCCATGACAACACGCTCCACTGCTCCCCGCCCCTGACCGTCGCCGCCTGCCGCGGTTCGGCCGCCTTGCCCAGCACGAAGCCATCGAGGTCAAGTCGCGGGGTCGAGACGTCCTTCACCGACTTGAAGTAGAGCTGCGCCTCGATCGGGAACGTCTCGCCCACGACGGCCGAGTCGCGGTCCACCAAGAGCTTGATCCATACGGGCTCGTCATGGGCCTCGCGGGGCACCACCCGGACCACGAGGGGTTCCGTGACGAGGGTTTGGTTGCCGAGCTGGATGTTGAACCGCGGGATGGCGATGTCGTTGGTGCCCTCCGGCGTCGCCAGGAACCGGTGCAACACCTGCATGGACGACTGGCCATGGATGTTCTCGATCTGGTTGACCGCGCCGAGGTAGCGCAACTGCAGGCCGGGGATGGGAAGGTTGTTGAATTGCCCGCCTGCCTGCGCGCCGCGGATCACAAGGCTCAGGATGAAGGCCTCGCCCTGCTCGACCACGTCGCGGTCCGTCTCCATGCGGGCCTCGGCCGCCATGGAACAAGGCATGGCGAACCCCAGCAGCAGGCAGGCGATGGCCATGCCCCGCATGGGCGCCCGCGCGAGCATTCGGATGCACCTTCCCATGCCTACCATGTCTTCCTCCCTTGGCTCCTTGAGTCCGGCTGCATCGAGCGAGGAACCGACCAAATCAATGCGCGCTCCTCGCGCTTGTGGGAGTCCAGCAGGCGCTCGGCAAACCGAAGGGCCATCCGGCCCTCCGCCGCCTCCTCTCCATGGGGGGCGGGGCCATGGGACCCGTGCTGTCCGGCCTCGCCGTCCTCCTTTCCGGGTTGCCCGGCCGCCCGGGGCGTTGCGTCCCGTTGCTGCCCTTCCCTGCCGTGGGCGGGCTCGTCCCCCTTCGGGGCACCGTCCTTCTTGCCCTCCATGCGGCCGCCTTGATTGTCCCCGCGCTCATCCTTCGATCCGTCGCCCGGGGATTTCGCCCCCCCTTGGGAATCTTGCTTGGGGTCCTTGCCTTGCTGCTTGCCTTCGCCGTCCTTGGGGTCCTGCTCCGTGCCGGCATCCTTGCGGTTGGCCTGCTCCTTGCCTTGCTGGTCCGGATTGGAGCCCTCCCCGGGCTCCTCCTTGGGGTCCTTGTCCTCGGGCTTTCGCTTTTGCTGCTGCTGCGGGTCCTTCGGACCGGGCTGTGGCCGCTGCTCGCGCCCCAGCTTGGCCAACTGCTCCCGGACGGCCTCGAGATTGGCCCGCGCGTCCGTGTCCGCAGGGTTCAGGCCGACGGCGGCCTGATAGTTCCTTGCCGACTCCTCCCACGTCCGCGTCTTCTCGGCAACGTCCTCGGTGGCCTCGCCTTGGCGAAAGCGCGCGCTGCCAAGGCCGAAGAAAGCCCGTTGCTGCAACGAAATGTCGGGGGACTTCAGCGCCGTCTCGTGGTGGCGACCGGCCGACTCCCAGTCGCCCATTTGATGGGCCGCCACGCCGGCGTTGAAGGCAAGGCGGGCGTCGGAGGGGGACTTGGCCAGCAAGTCTTCGTAGGCCCGGCGGGCGCCCACGGCGTCACCCTCGGACAATCGCCGGAGCGCCTGCTCCGCGTTCGGAGCGGCCCATGCGGGTCCTGCCAGCAGGAGCACAAGGGCCGCGCACCCCGTTGCAATCCGCGGATTTCGCCTGCGCCTTTTCATCCATCCCGGTTCGTTCCTCGTCATGTAGGCTCCTTCCCAGTCCCTTCCCCGGCGGCATCCGGCGCGCGCCGACGCCACGGGGTTGGCTCCTCCGGAAAAACCAACTCGAACAGCAATAGCCCCATGGCCACGGCAAGGGGCCACTGGTAGCGCTCGCGAGGCCGCCTCATCATCCCGCTCGCAAAGTCGCCCCGCGGCAAGGTCCCGACCCCGCGGTCGTAGAGCGTCCGCATGGCCTGCGCATCCTTCAGCGAGACAAAGAACCCGTTGCCGGCCTCCGCGACCTCGCGCAGCAGCTTCTCGTTGAGGCGGCTCCTCACGGGGTTTCCCCGCTCGTCGCGGATGAACACGGGGTTGCCGTACGGGTCCGTGGTGCGCAGCAGGTCGCCCTCGGCCGAACCGGCCGCGACGGTGTACACGCGGATGCCCGCCGCGCGGGCCTCCTGGGCCTCCTTGATGGCCCCGGGCTCGTGATCCTCGCCATCCGTGACGACCACGATCGCCCGGGACGCGCCCGAGTCCTCCGAGAAGCCGCCCCGAGCCTCCCGGATGGCCTCCGCCATGGCGGTGCCAGCCTCGGGGATCACCTCCGTGTCGAGGGAGTTGACGGACTGCCGGAACGCCTCGGGATCGAGCGCCAACGGGCATTGCAGGAAGGCCGTCCCCGCGAATGCCACCAGCGCCAGCCGGTCGCCCTTGGCCAGCCCGGCAAGGTCATACGCGGCCAGCTTGGCGCGCTGCAACCGGCTGGGCTTCAGGTCCGGCGCCAGCATCGACCGCGAGACGTCGAGGCACACGACGATGTCCACGCCGGTTGCGCGACTCTCCTCCTCCACGTAGCCCCACCGTGGCCTCGCGAGCGCCAACAGGACCATCGCAGTGCCCGCCACCGCAAGGGCATGCTTCAGGCGACGACGCCATGGGCGAAGCCCGGGTAGGAGCTGGGGCATCAGCCGCGAATGGACCAAGAGGTCGAGCCCCGCGCGGCGACGCCTCTCCGACCATGCCAGCAAGGCGCAGGCCAAGGGGATGAAGACCGCAAGGAGGACAAGGAACATCGGCTCAAGGAACGGCAGCGCCGGCGTCTTCATGGCAGCTTCCTCCAGACCGTATGGGACAGCATCGTCTCAAGCACCAGCAGGCCGAGGGCCGGCACGAGCAGGAAGGCCATCCAGTCCTCCCACGCCGCATAGCGCCGCGCCTCCATCTCCGTCTTCTCCATCTCGTCGATTTCCGCGTAGATCGAACGCAGCGTCTCCGTCGAGTCCGCCCGGTAATACTTGCCCCCGGTGCGCGCCGCCACCTGCCTCAAGGTGTCCTCGTCGATGTCCACCGGCACCTGCCGGTACACCTTCCTCCCGAACCCATCCGTCGCCACGGGGGTGCGCGCCGTGCCTCGCGTGCCGATCCCGATCGTGTACACCTTGACGCCCAGCGCCGCCGCCGCGTCCGCCGCCGTCAACGGCGGGATGTTGCCCGCGTTGTTCTGCCCGTCCGTCATCAGCAACACGATTCGGCTCTTCGAGGGGAGGTCCCGTAGCCGGTTCACTGCCGTGGACAGCGCCGCCCCGATGGCCGTGCCCTGCTCGTTCAAGGCCTCCAGCCGCCTCATGTTCCGCAGCAGGAACGAATGGTCCAGCGTGGGTGGCGAGGCGATGTAGGCGCGGCCCGCGAACACGACCAGCCCGAACCGGTCCGCCGGGCGGTTCTCCACGAAACGCCTCAGCACGTCCTTCGCCACCTCGATCCGGTTCGCCGGGCTGCCCCCCACCTCGAAATCCTCCGCCAGCATCGAGCCCGAAAGATCCAATGCCACCGCGATGTCCACGCCGCTCGCCTTCAGGGGTGCCCGGCCCGCGCCCGACTGCGGACGCGCCAAGGCCATCGCGACCAGGGCAAGCGCCACCCAGCGCAGGCCACGCAGGAACTTCCTTGCACGGGATTGCGCCAGCCCGGTGATGCCCTTCATCAAGGCCACCGAGGAGTACACCAACGCCACGTCCCGCCCCCACCGTGACCCCACCCATGCCGCCAACGGCAACGCCAACGCCGCAAGCAACCACCATGGCGAATCCAGCCTCATTTCGCCTTCCCTCCCATGCCCATCGACGGCACGGGCGTCGTCCGTTCCACCAAGCCCAACGCCTCCTCCTCGAGCACCTCCAGCCGTGATGCCTCGGGCCGCCATCCCGCGAACTTCACGAGGTCGCATTGCTGGAGGAACCCGCCCAGCCCATCCCCGTCGTCCATCCCCGGCAGGCCCTTCCCGCCCAGCGAGACCAGGAACTCCTCCGTCGTTTGCTCGGGGGCGCGCAGCCCAAACCGGCCCTCAAGGTAGCCCCTCACCGCGTCCGAGACCTCGCCCACGTACCAGCGCGCGTCGCCCATCCCATTGCGGGCGCCAAGGATCCGCGCCCGCGCCACCACCGACGCGTCGGGCGGGGGCTCGACGGGCTGCGCCGCACCCGGCCGTCGCTTCCACCACATGGCGGCCATGGCCGCAAGGCCAAGGCCCGCCGCGGTCCATCCGCCAAGGATGGCGTGACGCCATGGGTCTGGAACCTCCACGGGCCGCTGACGTTCCGCCTTCAATACGACCGGGCCGTTGCTTGCTCCCCCCGATGGCGCGGGCATCGGGATGGGAAGCCTTGCCCTGCCCGGCGCGGTCGCCTGCGGCGAGTTCGTCGGCCCCGTCGCCTTGCCCGGCACGTCCGTGCGCGTCGCGGCGTGGCAGATGCCCGCCCATGCGGCGGCCATCGCCACCAGCCACGCCCGGAAAGGGCGCGGGGCGGCCGGCCTCACCGTCCCCTCCTCTTCATCCGGTTGTCGAAGAACGCCGCCAACTGGCGGGCGTATCCCGTCAAGGCCTCTTCCATGCTGTCCCCTTGCGAGTAGCGGCCCGTCTCGATCCGCAGCGAGTCCACGCCGGTCCCGCGAAACAGCCGGTCCAGCTCCTGCTGGCCTTTCATCGCCCGCATCCGGAACGATTCCCGGCGTTTTTCCCCGAGGGTGTCCACCTCCACCCGCTCGCCGGTCTCCGCATCCTCGACGAGCAATCGTCCCACGGCCGGCAGTTCTACCTCCCGCTCGTCCGAAACCTGCAGGGCGATCAGGTCATGCATCCGCCCCAACTGGCGAAGCAGGGACGAAGAGACCCTCGACAACGTGAGGCTGCTCAGCACCCGGCGCCTCAGGTGGGCAAGGATCGTCGCCGCGCTCGGCCGCGTCTCCGCAAGGAAGTCCGACACCATGACCACGACCGACCGGCCGCGCAGCACCCTCCGCGCAAACTCAAGCGCGTCGTTGACGGACGTCCCCGGGCATCGCGGCTCCCGGCAGAGGATGTCCCGAACGACCCGAAGCACGTGCCTCCTGCCCTTGCGCGGCGGCAGGTAATGCTCCACCACCTCGGAAAACAGGACGAGCCCGACCCGGTCCTGGTTGCGGATCGCGCTGAAAGCAAGCATGGCCGCAAGCCATGCCGCCACCTCGCGCTTGGACGAGTCACCCGACGCGAACAACCCCGAGCGGCTCAGGTCCACCATGAGAAGGACGGTAAGCTCGCGTTCCTCCCGGAACTTCTTCACGAACGGATGGCTCATGCGGGCCGTCACGTTCCAGTCGATCATCCGCACGTCGTCCCCCGGCTGGTACTCGCGCACCTCGTCGAAGTCCATCCCCGCGCCCTTGAACGCGGAGTGGTATTGCCCGGCCAACGAGTCCGAGACGAGGCGGCGCGTCCGCACCTCGATCTGGCGGATCTTGCGGATTCGTTGCTCGGCCGTCATGTGCCCGGGTGTCGTCCGTCGTTCATGCCCTCGTTGGCCTGCTCCGCTTGCGAAAGGCAAGGCCGGTCATGGAACGGGCAACTCGTCAAGGATGCGCTGGATGATGACCTCCGGGGTCTTGTCGTCCGCCTCGGCCTCGTAGGTCACCGTCACGCGGTGCCTGAGGACGTCCATGGCCACGCTCTTCACGTCCTGCGGCGTCACGTAGCCCCGCCCCCGGAGGAAGGCATGCGCCCGGGACGCCAGGGCCATGGCGATCGTGGCCCGCGGCGAGGCCCCCATTTGTACCATGCCGTCGAGCTTGAGCCGGTAGGCCTTCGGGTCCCGAGTCGCGCACACGATGTCCACGATGTAGTCCCGCACCTTGTCATCCATGTACATCTCGTTGATCACCCGGCGCGCCCTGAGCACGTCGTCCGCGCTCACGACCGCCGACGCCGTCGGCTGCGCGCCCGTGCGTGCCATCAGGTCCATGATCTGACGCTCCTCCGCCCGGTCCGGGTAGCCGATCTTGAGCTTGAGCATGAACCGGTCCACCTGGGCCTCTGGCAGCACATAGGTGCCCTCCTGCTCCACCGGGTTCTGCGTGGCCAGCACAAGGAACGGGGCCTCCAGCAGGAACGTCTGGTCGCCGATCGTCACCTGCCGCTCCTGCATCGCCTCGAGCAGCGCCGACTGCACCTTTGCCGGCGCCCGGTTGATCTCGTCGGCAAGCACGAGGTTCGCGAACACCGGCCCGCGCCGGATCGTGAACGCGCCGGATTGCGGGTTGTACACCTGCGTCCCCACCACGTCCGCCGGGAGCATGTCTGGCGTGAACTGGATGCGGGAGAACCTCGCGTGCAGCGCCGTGGCCAGGGTCTTGACGGACAGCGTCTTGGCGAGCCCGGGAACGCCCTCCAGCAGGACATGGCCATCGGCCAGCAAGCCGATGACAAGGCGCTCCACAAGGTACTTCTGCCCTACCACGCACTTGTTGATCTCAAGAAACAGCGGCGACAGGAATGCGGACGCCTCGTGTACGGCGTCGTTGGCGGCCATGGCGGCGGAACTCATCGGCCCCTGTATGCCGCACCATGGCCCCCGCCGCAACGCCGTTCCCCGAGCCGCATCGATCTTCCCATGGCCCCCGTCGGCAGCCAGTCCCCGCGACCGCGAAATGGAAACGGGACGACCCGGGGTGCAACCGCCTCCCCCAGTCGTCCCGCGCGCGGGCCGTCTCAGGCCTGCACCGTCACATGCCCCGGAGCCTCGGGACCGTGAGCTCGACGTCCCCGGCCGTCGCGACGCGCACCGCGCGCAGCTCCACAAGCAGGGCCTCGGCCGCGCCCGGGTCGAGCCGGTGCCGGGAGATGAAGCGCTCCTTGAACGCGTTCTCGATCACCCGGATGCTCGCCACGCGCTCCTCCGCCAGCTTCTCCGCCTCCGCGAGGCCTTCCGGCAACGGGGCGAATCCCTCGGGCGCGAACTTCATCTCCTTCTCGATGTCGTCCATGTACGCGCCGTGCGACGTCTGGATGGAGCAAAGCCTGAACCCGTCCAGGAGCAGGTCGGAGCCAAGGTCAATTGGGACGCCGACCCGTCCAAATGCCTTGGAGACCTCGAGCAGCTCGGGGTTTCGCAGGGCCTTGAAGTAATGGCGTCCCATCGTGTCCAGGGTTGCCGCCGGGTACCGTGCCAGCAGCTCCCCGATCAGGTTGGTGGACAGCCCGGTGTTCTCGCTCGCCTGCCGGAGGATCTCCCCGTCCCCAAGGCTGCGGTCCCCGTGCACGACGTCGCCGATCGCCAGCAACGCGGACAGGTTCGTCAGGATGCGTCGGCTTGCGATGCAATGCTCGGGCAACTGCATGGCCAGCTCGTGGATCCTCTCGTATCGCGCCGCCGGGGCGAATGGAGCAAGTCGCCCGGGCTTCGCGGCCGTGGCAGCCGTGGCGGCCGCCGCCCGGCCACCGCCGCTCGCCGATGCCGCCGCGCGCTGGGAGTCCGCCGACGTGGACTTGCCGGGGGCGTCGCCCGCGGGCGTGGTGTGGGAACGCGAGCGAACCCAGAGGAAGGCGAGCAACGCGATGCCCGTGAGCAAGATGAACTTCTTCATTGGCCGTCGGGGTTGGTGTTGTCGTTGACGAGGGCCTTGCGCCGGGATGCCGGCACCGGGTCGTTCTGGGCGTCGTTCCCAATCTCGGGGTTGGGCACGACGACCACCGGGCCGCTGGGGTCCCGGCTGCCAATCAGGATCTCGGGCACTTGGTAGTGGTAGTTGCCGGACTGGTCGAACGTGAAGTAGGTCCGGCCACCCGTGGCGACCGACACCGACTTGCGTTGCTGGAAATTCGTGGGCTCCACCGGGCGGCAGTCGGAGGGAAGCTCGGTCCGTGACGAGACCACCGTGCAGGTCCATGGGCCGAGGCCATTCGCGAACGCCCCGACCATCTCGAGAACCGTCGAATGGGCCGCCATTGAGAATCGTGCCTGCCGGTTCTCCCACGAGGCGCGCGGCCCGACGTCATGGACGCAGCGGTAGTTGCGGGTCTCGAGCGTCGTGATCGGGAAGGGCTCGTGCTCCGTCACGATCCTCCCATTCTCGAGCCGCGCCCACTGGTACATCGCGCTCATCAGGACGGGATAGTACCGGTAGCTGAACGACTGCATGTGCCGCACGCCGGAGGTGGCGCCATCGACCCTCCGCGACCACGAGGCCAGCTCGACCGCGACCTTGATTCGCGCCCGGTCGCCCGAGAGCGAGCCGACGTCAAACAACAGCTTCGCGACCTCGTTGAGCTTCAGCGCGGCCTCGGCGACCGGCATGCCCTTGCCAAGGACGGTCGAGGGGGACGCGGCTTGTGCGGCTTGGTGGATGATGACTCCAAGCGCCAGCGCGGGGAGCCATGTTGGGATGGGATGCTTCATGGGATGACTTGGTTTTGTTTGTGTTTGGTTCATAGACTGGGCGGGCACCGTCGAAGGGCCATCTCCGTGAGTCAAATCCGGCGCTCCCGCCTTGCACGCCCCGGCACGCGGGCGGTTCCGCGTTCAATTCGTCCTCCCAACCCCGCGGCCCTCCCCGTAGCATGGCCCCATGGCCGACACGGAAAGACGAAGGGTCCCGCTCGGGCCGCTGCTTGTGGCGGGCATCGTGGCCGGGATCGGCGCGATCGCGTTCCTTGCATGGTGGTCCCACCGGACGAATGCCGACGCCGAGCAGCGGTATGCCGCGTTGATGAACTCGGGCGCCACGTTCCTTTCCCGGGGTGACGCCATGCGGGCGGTCGAGGCCTTCCAGCAGGCCCGGGCCATGAACCCGGCGAACCCGGACGTCCACGTGAACCTCGCCAACGCCTATCTCCGGGCCAACCAGCCCTCGCAGGCCGCCGTCCATGGAGCCGAGGCCGCGCACCTTGAGCCCAACTCGGGTGCGGGCTCGTACCTCCTTGGCTGCGCGTTGCTCCGGCAAAACCAGTTCTCCAACGCCGTCCAGGCCCTCCAGTCGGCCAAGGACATGGACCGCACCATGAACGCCGTGAGCTTCCAGCTCGGGCGCGCCTACGCGGGCTGGGGACGTTTCCAGGACGCCGCAGACCAGTTCGCCGAGGTCATCCAGTTCGACACCAATCACCCGTCCGCGCACTACCAGCTCTCGCAGATGCTCACCCGGCTCGGCCAGCGCGACCGGGCCGCCGAGGCTCTCGAAGGCCACCGGAAGGCCACCGCCGGGCGCGCGCTCGCGGCCGACGACCCCTCCGTGTACGAACGCTGCGACTACACCCAGCCGCGCGTGCCAGCCACCCTCGAGCAACCCGAGCCCAACGGCGTCCCGGTCCGCTTCTCCGACCAGACCGCCCCGGCCCTCGGCACCCACGCCTCCCGCCTTTCCGGGCCCGTCGCCACGATCGACGTCAACCGCCGGGGATGGAACGACCTCGTCGTCATGGACGGCCCCGGCGTCCGCGTCCTTTGGAACTCCAACGCCGTCTTTTCTACCCGCGCCGAGCCGTTGCCCTTGCCTAACACCGGCCCGGTCCGCGCGATCCTCGCGGCCGACATCAACAACGACCGGCACTCCGACCTCGCCATCCTCGGCGACAACGGGACGGCCATCGTGCGCCTCGCGACCAACGGCGTCATGTCCGATGCCACGCGCATCTCGAACCTCGCTCCCGTCGGCGCGGCGGCGGGCGCGTTCATCGACTTCGAGTTCACCGGCAAGCTCGGCCTTGCCCTGCTGCCGAAGGCCGCCCCGGCCAAGCTGTTCCGCGGGTTCGGCAACCTCGCCTTCCGCGACGCCTCCGCCACCTCCGGGTTGCCGGCCAACGTCATCGCGTCGGCCGTGGTGGTGGACGACTGGAACAACGACGACCTTCCGGACCTGTTCCTGACCCGGCCGGGCCAGCCGCCCATGGTCGTCTTCAACCAACGGGGCGGGCCGCTCTCGACCACCAACCAGCCGGCCGGCTGGTCCCCCGGCATCGCCATCGCCACTGGCGACGCCAACAACGACCTGCGCACGGACATCGCGATCCTCGACGTGAAGTCCGTGGACCTTTTCCTCGGCGGCATGCGCGAGCCGCGCCGCATCGCGGCCCGGAACCATCGCCTGCGCGGGCTGCGCTGGGTGGACCATGACAACGACGGCTGGCCCGACCTGCTGGGGTGGGGCGACGAGGGCCTGCGCCTGTGGCGCAACCGGGGCCGCCTCGGGTTCGACGACGTGACTGCGGAGGCCGGGCTCAAGGGCCTGCCCGCCGTCGAGCACGTGGTGTTCAACGACTTCGACCGGGATGGTGACCCGGACGTCCTGCTGTCGCTGGCGGGCGGCGGCCTCCGTTTCCTGCGCAACGACGGCGGCAACGCGAACCAGTCCATCAAGGCGCGCCTGCTCGGCAACCGGTCCAACGCCGGCGGACTTGGCACGCGCATCGAGGTGCGCGCCGGCTCATGGCGCACCCTTCGCACCGTGCAGCAGCTCCCCGTCGAGATCGGCGTCGGCAAGCATTCCCGGCTCGACTCCGTCACCGTCCGCTGGTTCGACACCCAGCTCCCCTCCGTGGACGTCCCCGTGGAACCGCAGGTCACCCTCGAGCTCATCGAGCTCACCGTGCCCACGGGGTCGTGCCCCTACCTGTACGCATGGGACGGGGAACGATTTGCGTTCGTCACGGACCTCTTGGGCGCCGCGCCCGTGGGCTTGCCGGTCGCGAAGGGCCGCTACATCGAGGCCGATCCCGAGGAGTTCGTGCGCGTGGGCACCGACGCCACCTTCCCGCGTCGCAACGGCCGCCGGGTGCTCCAGGTCACGGAGGAGCTCCGCGAGATCCTTTACCTCGACGCCGCCCGCATGGTCGCCGTGGACCACCCGGCCGGGGTGGAGGTCCACCCCACCAGCAAGCTCGTCCCCGGCAGGCCGTTCCCTCCCCACTCCATCGTCGGCGTCCATGGCCCACTTCCGTTGCTGAAGGCCACGGACCTCGACGGCCGGGATGTCACGGGTGCGCTGGCGGCCTCGGACAAGGCAAGGGTTTCGCCCCCCGCCTTGCTCGGCGAGGGCTACCGCGGCATGGCCGGCAGGCATGGCGTGGTGCTGGACTTTGGGGCTTTGCCCACCTCGGAGCCCCTGCTGCTGGTGCTCGACGGATGGCTGCGCTTTGGCGGCGGCATGGCCAACATCGCGGCGTCGCAGCGCGAGGACTTGGGGTTCCCGTTCCCGGTCCTTGAGGCCGAGCGGCCCGACGGCACGTGGGCAAGGGTGCCGGTGACCGTGGGCGCGCCGGCCGGCAAGACGAAGTCCATCGTCGCCGACCTCACCGGGAAGCTGGCCCCGGGGACGCGTCGGCTGCGGCTGACGCAGGAGTTCGAGATCCACTGGGACCGCGTGGCGTTGATGCGGCCCGCGCCGGCGTCGTCCGTCGTTCGCCATGACCTTGAGCCGTCCCGGGCCGACCTCCACGTGCGGGGCTACAGCGCGTTCGCGGACCTCCCGTGGACCGAGCCGTTGTCGCCGGTGTACGAACGGCTGTTGCCCGGGCCGAACTGGAGGTTCACCCCCTCGGGCTGGGTGACGCGCACGGGCAACGTGCGGGAGCTTCTCGAACAGCGGGACGACGGGCTCGCGATCCTCGCCGGCGGCGACGAGCTGACGCTGGAGTTCGACGATTCCCGCCTGCCCGCCCCCGGGCCGGGGATGGAGCGGACGTTCTTCCTGTGGACCGTGGGC
>CAIYFP010000555.1 GCA_903925515.1 uncultured Verrucomicrobiota bacterium | reverse complement strand
TCGGTCGTGCTTGCTGGATCTTCTTTCGCAAGAGCTTCGTCCTTCGCTCGTTACGGGCCTCGTACTGGCCCGCGCCTCGCTCACTCCTCGTCTTGCGAAAGAATCTGCTTCGCAATCACTTCCCTCCCGACTGAATCGTTCCGGCTGAGGCTTTGGTACTACATCGACGGGGGCGCTGGGAAGGCTGGGCGACCAGCAACGAGCAGCGCCGATCGCTTGTCACCAAGCCTGGTTGCTCGCTCGTAAGCCGAGTCCTTGTCGCACACGAAGTCGCGAATGCGGCCAGCATTCCATGCCACCCAGCCATTCCGGGCAATGGGGTCACGGGCAATGGGGTCACATCTAAACGTTTGACATTTCCCCTGCGGGCCCTGGGCGAAACGGGCCCATGCACGGTCCTCGGGCCCTCGCGCAACGACTCGTCTCGTGTCCGGTCCCGCCGTCGGGCCACGGGCTGCCTCCGGATGCCTGCCTCCGATTCGTCCCAGCGGAGGATGGCTCGCCGGGACGTCGGCTCCAGCATCCACCCCTCGGCGAGCGACTCGGTCCCATGCACCCGCCCTCGTGCCCCCGGGCCGTTCTGCTGGCGCCATGGGCCGGGCGACTGCGGCGTGAGGGGTCCTCCCCCCGAGGGCAGGACACCCACCATCCGCGCTGCCCCAATTCCAAAATGTCAATGGTTTAGATGTGACCCCATTGCCCGTTTTGACCCCATTGCCCGTTTCCTCAATGTCACGTCCCTCGCCGCCGACACGGGCATCACCCGGGTGACTGCGGAAGCATGGCTGTCCGTCCTGGAAGCCAGTCATCTGGTTTTCCCGGTCCAACCGTGGTTCACCAACCTCTCCAAGCGGCTGATCAAGACCCCCAAGCTCTACTTCTGCGATCCCGGCCTCGCCGCGTGGCTGGTCGGCATCCGCCAACCCTCCCACCTGACCGCCCACCCCCTCCGGGGCGCCCTTTTCGAGAACTGGGCCATGACCGAGATGCTCAAGGCACGCCTCCACCGCGGGCTCCGCCCCAGCCTTTACTTTCTCCGCGACAAGGAAGGCCACGAAATCGACGCCCTGATCCAATCCGGACCGGCCACCATCCAAGCCATCGAAATCAAGTCCGGCAGCACCGTCGCGTCCGACTTCTTCGACGGCCTCGACTTCTGGCGCCAGCAACTCCCCAACGTGAAACTCCAGCCTTGGCTCATCTACGGCGGTGATACCCCCCAACCCCGCGAACGTGGAACCGTCCTCCCATGGTCCAACCTCACCCCGCTCCTCCAAGCCCTCGCCACAGCCGACTAACCCCGTCGGCGTGGCAATCCGGTGGCCCAACCTCGTTCAGGGCGAGATGACCTTGAAGTAACGCTCGGTCGAGCCAGCGGGGATCGGCTCCGAATGGCGTCCCTCCGTGATTCCCGAGGCGATCTTTTCAAACGGGGCGAGCAACGAGGGGGCGGACCAGATGGAGCACGTGGCACCGGACGGGGTCGTCCATGTGAGATCGATGCGCCCGTCGCCAAGGCGGGCGGTGGCCGGGATGGGGATGGGCGCGGACTGGGAGAGGATGTCGGCGAGGCGCGTGACGAGGAGTTGATAGCCGCCGGCGCGCGGGTCGGCGTTGTCGAACTGGCCAAGGACGCCCTCGATGGAGACGGGCCCCGGGGGGATGGGTTGCCCGATGATTTCGAGGACGCGGGAGTCGATGCGGAGGACGAAGGTGCGCGCGGGGTCGGCGGCGTCGGAGAGGGTGACGTTGGAACCGCTGGTGAAGGTGGGGCTGGCGGAGGCGTCGAGGAGCACGTTGGAAGCGCGAACGCGGCGGCCCTCGGCGGCCTCGGCAGCGAGGACGCCGGGCGATGCGGCGGTGATGCCCGACGTGCCGGCAGGCCATGCGAGGTCGAGGGGGATGGCATCCGGCAGGACGGTGCCGGAGGCGAGGATCTCGACGACATGCTTGGGGTTGGATGCGGAGAGGTTGAACTGGAGGAGGCCGTTGAAGTGCGAGACCGGGCCGACGATGCGCACCCGCGCGCCAGCCGGGGGAACCTCCGAGCCCGGCTTGCCCGCCATGTACACGGCGATGCCTGCCGTGGCGTCCTGCGCATAGAACAGGGTGTTTGCCGACGTGGTCAGGTTGACGTGCGTCGTCACGATGGCCTCCACCTCGAAGAGTTGCGTGGAGTCCGTCGGGCGCAGGTTCAAGGGGTCCACGGTCGAGCGGACGTGCGCGAGGTTGGTGCGGAGGATCTCCGGGGGCGGCACCGTGATGCGGAGCAAGACGGGGGCGCTGGTGACGGAGCCGGCGCGGTTGGAGACGACGACGCGGAACAGGGCGCCGTCGTCAGCCGACGTCGTGTTGGCGAGGGCAAGGGCATCGGACGTTTCGCCCGGCAGGTCGATGTTGTTGCGTTGCCATTGGAACAAAGGGGCAGGAATGCCGGAGGCAACGACCGTGAAGACGGCAGGTGCGCCGGCTGGAATGGTGACGGGTGCGGGAGCGGTCAGAATGACCGGGGCTTGGTCGGTGGAAGGTTGCGGCTCGGTCCAGGCGACGCCCGAGGGCTGCAGTCCGGGCGAGCCATGCGTCTCGGAAACCGAGCGGGAGGGAACGAAGCCGTCGGCGTCGGTGGGGAAGCGCACCATGGAGCCGTTGGTGCTGGTCTGGGCCTGCGAGTACACGATGCGCGCCACGACGTTCGACTGCGCGTTGCGCAGGATGATGGCGTCGCCGCCGTCGTTGAGGGCCAAGCCGGCGGTGCTGAAGGGGTCGCCGGGGCCGACCTCGGCCGCGAGCGCGGGGACGGGGAGTTGCGGGGCGTAGCCAAAGGCCGGGCCGCCGTAGATGACGATGGCGTTGGAGGGCGCGACGACGTTGGCGGCGGAGCCGGGATAGATGTAGGCCCGGCGGAGGAGCGAGTCCGAGACCATCCAGCCGGTCATGTCGATGGGCTCGGGGGAGAGGTTGACGACCTCGATGAACTCGTCGCGGTTGGAGGGGCTGGAGTCCGAGCCGCCGGGGAGGAGCTCGGCGCGATTGAGGAGGTTGAACCACGGGAGGGCGTTGGTGCTGGCGGGGTTGGCGAGGTACTCGGTGATGACGACGCGTTGCTCGGCGGGGGTGGGCACGTAGATGCGGATGCGCTGGGTGAAGGAGGCGGAGCCGTTGTCGGCGCGCAGTTCCACGTCGTGGGCCTTGCCGGCGTCATGGGCCGACGCCTCGAAGTTGTAGGTGCCGGAAAGGTTCGTGCCCGAAAGGCTGCCGAAGGTCCAACGGCCGCCCACCGGGATGGCTTGGCCGGGGGTCACCGTGACGACGCGACCCTCGGGATCGGTGACATCAAAACGGATGGTGATGGCCTCGCCAGGACGCAGGCCGTGTTCGGGGAAGGAGTTGGTGAGGGCGTCGCCGGGCCGAACGAGCCGGGACAGGATGTTGGTGAAGCGGATGGAGGGGGCCTTGAAGGCGCTGACGATGTCGGCAAACCGGCTGGGGATGAACTGGTAGCCGGAGGTGAACGGGGCGGTGGTGTCGAATTGGCCGAGCACCCCGATGACGGTGGAGGTGCCCACGGGGATGACCTTGCCGATGAGGTCGGTGCCCGCGTTGGCGTACAGGGGGAATGCTTGGCCGAGCGTGTCGGTCATGGCGATGCCGGCCGAGATCGAGGTGAAGACGCCCGACGTGGCGACGGGATCAATGACGACGTCACGCGCGACGACGAGGCTGCCCTCCAGGGCTTCGAGGACGTTGGGGTCCGTCGAGAAGGGAAGCGGCACCGGCGTGGGCAAGGCTTGGTTGGTGGCGATGATGGCGACGGCGTGCGCAGGGTTGGAGTCTGCCGGGGCCATTTCGAGGAGGCCCCGGAAGTGGGTGACGGGCGACTTGATGCGGACGCGCGACCCGGCGGGGGGAAGGCCCTTGCCGGCCGATTGGGCGCCCGACCAGAACACGGCCATGCCGGCCGTCTCGTCCTGGATGTAGAAGAGGTAGTTGGCGGTGCCGGAGGTGAGGTTGGCGTGGGTGGTCACGACGCCCTCGACGGTGAAGAGGCTGGTGGTGTCGAGGGGCGTTCCTTGGGCGGGATCCTGGGCCGCGCGCAGGGACGCAAGCGTGACCACGCGGTTGGCGGGGTCTTCTTGGACGACCACGACGGCGGGGTCGCTGGTGACGGAGCCGAGGGGGTTGCGGACGACCACGCGGTAGCGG
>CAIYFP010000554.1 GCA_903925515.1 uncultured Verrucomicrobiota bacterium | reverse complement strand
CGTCGTCGTTGACGGTGAACGTGTCCTGTTCGGACACGACGGTGCTGCCGTTGTCCGCGTTGCAGCTGGGCGGCACGGGCGGCAGCCGGACCTTGACGATCACTCCGCAGGCCAACGTGTTTGCGAGCCCGACGGTGACCCTGACGGTGACGGACGGGGCGAGCAGTGTGCAGCGATCGTTTGTGGTGCGCTTGGCACCCAGCCTCGCGTACCGGGTGATTGCCTTGCCGGGACCCTCCGGCTCGCAGACGACCCTGCCGACGGTGATGGGTGAGGACGGTCGGATTGGCGGCTATGGCGACACGCTGGTCGGGGGGGTGCCCCGGGCCTTCGTCAACCTGGGATTCCTGAACAACTTCACCGCACTCACCGGCCTGCTGGATCAGAACAACGGCCGTGTCACGGCCCTGGTGACGGCGAATGGGCTCCAGGCCGTCGTGGGCGACTACTTCATCAACAACGAATGGCGCGCGTACCTTTTGTCCGGCGGAACGTTCCTCAATCTCGGCAAGCCCACGAACAGCTCCGGCTCCCGGGCCCTCGGCGCCAACTCCAGTCTCCAGGTCGTGGGCTATTCCACCATCGCCAGCAGCACCAATGAAAAATCCTTCCTCTCCACCGGCAATCCGGATGCGTTCACGGACATCTCGCCGGCGGGAACAACCACCTCACGGGCGGTGGCGATCAATGACAGCGGCGAGATCCTGATCCGTTCCGGCGCGTCCGGCTCCTACAAGGCCTGGAGGCGCGCGGCGAATGGCGCGGTGACCGACATCGGAGTGCCCTCGGGATACTCCAGTCCGAATCCAGTGTCGCTGTCCGGAAATGGGATTGTGCTGGCAGAAGTGACCAGCTCGACGGGCACCCGGCGCATGGCCCAGTACCTCAGCGGGGCTTGGACCGTGCTGGAGCCGACCCAGACGCGGTGGTCTTATCTCGAAGGCGGGCGTATCAACGGTTACGGGATTGCAGCCGCCACCGCCCGCACCAACTCGCCCACGGGCGCGTCGGTCGCGGTCCTGAACGCATCCGGCAAATGGTATGCCCTCAATGACCTCATCTCGGACGGCACGGGCTGGAACCTCGAGACGGCGACGGCCCTGAACGAGGACGGTTTCATCGTGGGGACTGGACGGCGCAATGGTGTTCTGTCCGCCTATCTCGCCGTCCCGGCCAACATCATTGGCCAGCGCGTGCCGCTTCCCTCCGGAGCGGTGGGGCGGTATCCCAGCATCCAGGTTTTGGACGGGGGCGTGGACGACAGCGAATTGAACTCGTTCATCTGGAGCGAGGTGGAGAAGAGCCTGTATGCGATCCGTCCGGTGACGGCGCGGATCCGCTGGTTCACGACGACGGATGTCACGGACACCACGGCGGCGACCATCCCGAAGTTTGCCGCGAACATCTGGCCGAGAAAACCCGATGTGCACGTGGCGACGGTGCCCGTGGACACGGAACCGCAGACGGATGGAGCCACCTTCCGCTTCGCGTCGCTGGCATATACGACGGACCGGGAGGCCCGCGTGGACCCGACCACGAAGAAGTTCAATTCAGCCGCGACCAACGGCACGACGTACACGGTCTTCCAGTTCCTGAAGACGGACGGACGCTCTCCGGATCCGTTGTACCAGACGAATGCGTTCCTGGTCTTCCAGACGCTTCCGTGGCAATCGGCTCCCCTCAACACGACGGAGGCTGCGGTCGTCGGCCAAACGTTGTCGAACGCCGGCCACATCGATTATCCCGGCAAGAATGGCTACCTCTTTTACACGAACAGCATCGTGGACGTGGCGGGTGAACAGGCGGCCTATGATCAGGACTCACGCAGTGGTCCGCTCAATGTTGTCAACACGCTGGCCAATGCACGCAATGGCAACACATCGGTCCAGGCTCCGCTGGTCGTCTGGTATCAGATGACGCCGTTGGGCGTCGCGTTGCCCAACCGTCCCGTCACCTACCAGGTGTCCTATCCCACCAACGCCTCGCGCATCATCATCGCGAGTCTCCGGGGCAACAACCATGACGCGACGGACCCCATCACTTCGACGCGGTATCCGGAAGCCCAGTTGTATGTGCAGCCGGACCGCACGTTGCCCGGATTCAACCCGAACGAGGAACATGCACTGATCGCCCCCTCCGATGTCGGCAATGCGGTGTATGCCCTGCGCAATGATCTCAACGCCATCAAGCGGTACTCCGAGCCGTTTGCACTGCTCAAGTACCGGGACCCGGACACGGAGGAGTGGCGCATCAAGCCCTACGCCATCGTCATCGAGCAGGCCCCATGGTTCCTCACGTTTGAGGGCGACGCCGGGAAGGAGATCCAGCCGCCGCTGCCGCTGAGCCTCCTTCCGCTGACGCCCAAGAGCTATGTCAGCCAGGGTGACTGGTTCCAGGACTACAACAGCAAGGTGTACGCCCGGGCGGCGGGTCCGAACGGCGGGCTCTCCCGGTTTGTTCTCCGCTGGTTTTATCCCCTGCAACCCGGCTTCTTCTATGACCTGAACGGCGATGGGTTCGAAGATGTGAGCGTGGGTGCTCCCGTGGCGTGGCTCGATCGCCGCTCCGAAACCGTCAACCTCGAGCGCAGCACTCCCGGGACCCCCATCCCCACGGTGTACAACATCCGCTGGCCCGACGCCCCGGTTCTCGAAGCCGGCCAGACGCTCACCACGCCGGTGTCAGGTCTGCCCGATGTCCGAAACATGGCCAACGTGCGGATGATCTACGACTCGCTCGATCCGACCGGTCAGAACGGGCTCAACAATCTGACACGCCTCTTTGATCCGATCAGCGAACGCTACATCCGACTGTCGTCCACGTTTGTCATGCCGTCCGCCATCAAGACGGCGACGGACACGCGCGGACGTCAGGTGTTTGTAGACCTTCCCTACGCCATCCGTGCGCGGCTCAGTTATGACGCCGGGAACAAGTGGCTGTATTTCGGCGGTTACGAGGACCGCTCCGCCATCGGTGAGCCGCTCGTCCTGCCGAACATCCTCACCCCGAGCGAGCGCGACACCGTCAAGGCCTTGGCCAACAGCGCGTCAGGCGTTTCGAAGACCCAATTCACGGGGGCGATCGATGCGTTGTACGATCTTTGCCGCAATCCGAACCGACTGGATCTGAATGGCGACGGGGTGGCGGACCAGGCGCTGCTGGTGGG
>CAIYFP010000553.1 GCA_903925515.1 uncultured Verrucomicrobiota bacterium | reverse complement strand
TGCCCCATGCGCCCGGGGACGGCCGCGCTCCCGGGGCTTCGCGCACGGGTCGCAGCACGGGTTGCCCGCGCCCGTGCAGGCCGCCCCTCCCTGGGACCGCGCCCGTCCCCGGGCGCCGCTCCATGCCAGCCACCCATGCCCCATGCGGCCGGGGACGGCCGCGCTCCCGGGGCATCACGAGGGAAGGGCGAAGCTCTTGGCAAATCCGATCCACAAGGCAGGACCGAGCCGACCGAGTCGTCCCGGCCGGGCCAGACTCGATCTCGCGACGCATGGCGGAGGCAAAGCGTCACCTGGTGTCGTGTCCCACAAATCGCTGGTGTTGGGTTGCTCCGGGAATGCCCCGGGGCAAGGCGTGAGGACGGAGCATACCCGCAGAGGTCTGTGACGGACGAACCACGAAGCCGCGGGGCATTCCTGAAGCAACCCGAAGGGACACGGCTCTTTGCGCGTCCCACGTCGTGGCTCCCTCCTCACAGGCCGCTGCGGGTCTGCTCGTCACTCGCGCCTCGTTGGACACGAAAATCCCTCGCGGCGAAACACCAGCGATTTGTGGGACACGAGACTAGGGAATGAGGAAATCAATCATGGTCGATGTTGTTCTTGAACTATCGGACCAAGGGACAACCACGATTCTCCGGCCGTCGCCGAGGCAGCGGGTCATGGTGAAGGCGTGGACTCCCCGCAGCGGTGGCCTCTCCCTAGATCTCAAGCCGACATGTCACTCCATCCCCAATTTCCAATCTCGCCCTACGCCCCGCTCGTGCCGACGCAGCGCTGGTTTCCCGCCGCCGAGGAGATGCGCAGCACGGCCTACGAGAAGTTGGTTCCACCCCTCGTGGCGAAGGTCCGGCAAGAAGTCTTTGCCTGGCGCGGCAACGGCTACCCAGGTGCATCCCAAACCTCCGTCGCCTTGCTCCGTCATTGGTTCGAGACCGAGCACCTGATGGAAAACGCCGACGGGTCCCTGTCCACGTTTCGCTATTACTTTGCCCAGCGCGAGGCGGTGGAAACCGTCATCTGGCTCTATGAAGTGCGTGGTGCCCGCGACAAGTACGACCTCCTTCGGTTTGATGCGTCCGGCGCGGTGTCCTCGGGAATGTTTGCCGAGGACTGGCCTCGCTACGTGTTGAAGCTGGCAACCGGCGCAGGCAAGACCAAGGTCCTCTCGCTGCTCATCGCCTGGAGCTTTTTCCACAAGCTCTACGAGGCCGGCTCCGGGCTTTCTCGGAATTTCCTCGTCGTCGCCCCCAACATCATCGTGCTCGACCGGCTCCGCGCCGACTTCGACGGCCTCAAGATCTTCTTCAACGATCCCGTCCTCCCGCCGAACGGCGCCGACGGCCGCAACTGGCGCGACGACTTCCAGCTCACGCTGCACATCCAGGACGACGTGCGCGTCCTCCGTGATACGGGCAACATCTTCCTGACGAACATCCATCGCGTCTTCCTTGGCGACATCCGCGACCCGTCGCCCGAGGACGACGACCTGCGCGACTACTTCCTTGCGGACGCCTTCGGGAAGAAGCCGTCCGGCAAGACCACCGACAGCAAGGTGGACCTGGGCGAGATCGTCCGGGAGATCGAGGAACTTGCGGTGTTCAATGACGAGGCCCACCACATCCATGACCCCCGCATGGCGTGGTTCAAGTCCATCCAGGACATCCATCACAAGATGCTCCAGAAGGATCGCCGCCTTGCGTTGCAGGTGGACGTCACGGCCACCCCGCGCCACGACAACGGGGCCATCTTCGTCCAGACCGTCTCCGACTACCCGCTCGTCGAGGCCATCCATCAAAACGTCGTCAAGCATCCCGTGCTTCCGGATGCCGCCAGCCGCGCCAAGCTCCACGAAAGGAAGAGTTCCATCTTCACCGAGCGGTACGACGACTATCTCAAGCTCGGGGTCGAGGAATGGCGGAAGAGCTTCGCCGAGCACAAGGCGCTCGGGAAGAAGGCGGTCCTGTTCGTCATGGTGGACGACACGAGGAACTGCGATGACGTGGGTGCCTATTTGGAAAAGCTGTGCCCCGAGCTCCAAGGGGCGGTGCTGGTCATTCACACCAAGAACAACGGCGAGATCTCCGAGGCGGCTTCTGGCAAGAACAAGGACGAGCTCGAAAGGCTCCGCAGGGAGGCCAACGAGATCGACACGCTCAAGTCGCCCCACAAGGCCATCGTCTCCGTGCTCATGCTCAAGGAGGGCTGGGACGTTCGGAATGTCACGACCATCGTGGGCCTTCGTGCCTACGCGGCGCAGAGCGACATCCTCCCCGAGCAAACCCTCGGACGCGGCCTTCGCCGCATGTATCCCGGGAACGACGTCGCCCGCGAGACGGTATCCGTCATGGGCACCCCCGCCTTCATGGACTTCGTCGAATCCATCCAAAGCGAGGGCGTGACCTTCGATCGCGTCCCCATGGGGGATGGTGCCGCGCGACACGATTCGATGATCGTCGAGGTGGACGCCGAGAACGACGACAAGGACCTCGACGCGCTCGACATGCCGATCCCCTTGCTCACGCGCCGCTACCAGCGCGAGTTCAAGAACCTCGAAGGCATCGACCCGGCCAAGCTCGGCAACCCGCCCCTGCCCCTGAAGCCCTTCACGCCCGAGGAAACCCGCGAGATCGTCTTCAAGACGATGCTCGACGCGGAGATTCACCACGCCATCCGGCTCGATGGCACCGGCCCGGCGGATGACCGCTCCGTCGTCGCGTTCTTCGCGCGCCAATTGCTCAAGGACCTTCGCCTCGTGGGCGGCTACGACATCCTCTACGGGAAGGTGAAGGCCTTCATGCGCGAGCACCTGTTCACGCCGTCCCCGGTGGACCTCGAGGACCCCGTGGTCCTTCGCAACCTGTCCGAGCCGGAGGTGGGCAAGGTCTTGTACGACTCATTCAAGGCCGCCATCAACGCCCTCACCGTCCAGGAGACCGGGACGACACGCATCGAGGACCGGATTCGCCTGAAGGAGACGCGACCCTTCCGCACCGACTACCGGCCAAGCCTTTCCGCCACCAAGAGCCTCTTCAACAAAGTGGTCGGAGAACCCAACTCCGGCGGCTTCGAGCTCCGGTTCGCCGCGTTCCTTGACCAGGCACCCGACGTCCAGGCCTTCGCCAAGAACTACCTCGCCATCGGCTTCAAGCTCGACTACGTGAAGGCCGACGGCGACCTCTCCCACTACACGCCGGACTTCATCGTCCGCACCCGCGACCGGAAGATCTGGATCGTGGAAACCAAGGGCCGGGCCGAGCTCGACCTGCCCCGGAAGATGGCCCGGCTCAGGCAATGGTGCGCCGACGCCACGGCCGCCGAGGAGGACGGCCAGTCCTACGACTTCGTGTTGGTGGATCAGGCCAGCTTTGAAAGGCAGGCTCCCCCATCCTTCCACGCGCTGGCCTCCACCTTCACCGACTACAAGTCCTGACCGTGCCCACCGATCCCCAGCAGACTCGGACCGTCACGCACCGCTTCATAGACGAGGTGGGCGACACCACCTTCTACGGGAAGGGCAAGGAGATCATCCTCGGCCAGGAAGGGGTCTCGCAGATCTTTGGAATGGGCATCGCCAAGTTCCACCGGCCGCTGGCCGACGTCCGATCCGAGATCATCGCCCTTCACCAGCAGGTCGAACGCGATGCCTTGCTCAACACCATTCCCAGCGTCGCCAAGCGCGTCGCCAAGGGGGGCTTCTACTTCCATGCCTGCAAGGATTCCCCCGACGTCCGCACCGTGTTTCTCCACTACCTGCGCGACCTGGACTGCGAGGTCGAGGTGGTGGTTGCCCGGAAGATTCCCTCCCTGTTCATCCACAAGCACCACGGCAAGGACGACGAGTTCTACGCCGATGTCCTTTCCCACCTGATCAAGGGCCGCCTCAAGCAGCCGCGCCGCATCGTCCTCAACATCGCCGAGCGCGGGTCCAGCACCCGGGCCAAGGTC
>CAIYFP010000552.1 GCA_903925515.1 uncultured Verrucomicrobiota bacterium | reverse complement strand
CTGCCTCGGGTAGGTGAAGGGAAGCCATGCGAGGTGCTTGAGGGCGGCCAAGGGTTGGAACCACGAAATACACGAAATACACGAAAAAGAGGCACTTCTCGTGACCGCGGATCGTGTCCGTGAACTCGGGTGCTCGCGGGCCGTCCATGGTGCTCTGATCCCCTGACGGGGAGATGAAGCAGATCGAGGTTAATGCTTATGGGGCACCCGGCTTACCTCCCTGCCCGGCCCATTTCAACCTCACCCTTCGGGTGAGGTCTCGGATGGATCCCATAGGGCCTCTTTCCCTGAATGGGACGGCCATTGCCTTGCCTTGAAGCCCCCCTTCAACAGCCTTTTTTGGGTTGAAGCGTGCCCCGCTTGGGTGGGGCGGCGGTTCATGAGGAAGGGAAGGGGAGGGCCCGAGGTGGCAGGCAATCCGGCTCACGGGCCGCGTGGGCGCCATGTCTCGGGCGTGATTTCGGGGAACAGGTTGTCCTGGACCTCGACCTCGTGGAGCCATGGCTCGTCCATCGGTGCTTCGCCGGCGGCCATGGCGTCGAGGCGATCGAAGCGCTCCACGTGCGATCGGAAACGCGCCTCGGCGTAGGCGCGCGCGGTGCCCATCCGGACGAGGAAGGGCCAGTCGCTGGCTTGGGCGAGCATCCATTCGCGGGTGGCTTGGCGAAGGCAGCGCAGTTGGGGGGGCATGGGATTGCCTTGCAGGGAATCCAGCCAACGCGCCAACCGCAACGTCATGCGACGCAGGGGTCGTTGCATCCATGCGTTGCACTCGTCCAGCCAGACGGCGAGATGCCCGCCCTCGCCCCAGCTCGACGCGGCGGGCCTTGCCACGGGTACGTCCGGGAACCGGTCGAGGTGCGCCCCGGGACTGGTCCATGTCAGGCCGCGCCGTGCCGACTCCCGACACGCGGCGTCGATGAAGTCCGGGCCTTCCATCCACCAATGGCCGAACAACTCCGCGTCGTAGGGGGCGATGATCACGGGCGGGACCCGCGATTGGTCGATCCGTCCGTCCAGCCACCGGAGGCGTTCGTGGACGAAGTGGCGGGCGTGCTCGTGGACCGCGATGGCGGCGGCGTCGGGGTCGTAGGGTTCCTTGTCCGGGCCGGGGCCGGTGACGCGGTGGAGCTTGATGCCGGTGGGGACGCGGGCCTCGGTGCCCGCCGCATGGGGCGCGAGGTCGTCCCACTCCGCGTCGTCGGCGATGTCCCGGTGGAACTCGCGGTAGCGTGGATCGCCGGGGTACCCGACGTCGCGGCTCCAGACCTGGCGGGCGCTGCCGGGGTCGCGCCCGAAGCAGGCAAGGCCTGCGGGGGTACGGATGGGGCCGAGGATCCCGCGCGAGGGCGTCGGCGTGGCGCCGAGCAGGCCATGGGTTTCAAGGACCGTCCATTCGATGCCGAACGCGCGAAGAGCAGGCTCGACGGCCGGGGAGTAGGCGCATTCGGGCAGCCAAAAGCCGCGGGGGGAGCATCCGAAGAATCGACGATGTTCCTGGATGGCGACCTGCACTTGGGCCTTGAGCGCAAGGGGTGTTTCCGCCGCCAACGGCAGCAAGGCATGCGTCGCGGCGCAGGTCATCAGCTCCACGCGCCCGGCGTCGGCCCAGCGTCGCCATGCGCCGAGGACATCGCCGCCGATCTCGTCCCATGTGCGGCATGCGAGCGCGAGGCGGCGGACATGGAACGCGGCGGCGCGTTGCCATGCGGGGCGGAGCGATTGGCGTTGCGCCTCGTCGGAGGCAAGGCGCGCGAGGCGTTCGAGATGACGCCCGACCCGGGATTGGAGAAGCGGGTCCGCCAGCATGGAGGCGAGGGTGGGGGAAACGGACAGCGCCCATGAGCCCGGGATGCCGTCGCGTTCCCACCCTTCGAGAACCCGCAGCATGGGCAGATGGCATTCGATGACCGCCTCGAAGAACCAGCGTTCCTCGAGGAAGTCCTGGTGCCTCGGATGCCTCACGAACGGGAGGTGCGCGTGGAGCACGAGCGCCAGCGCCCCGAGACGCGAGGAGGCTTGATGTTCCGGGGCACGCATCGGGCGCGACCCGCTCTCAACCGGCCCAGCCTGCAATCGGGTCGGCGGGGCCGGCGGCCAACGCATGGACGCCCACCTCGCCGCCGAGGTCCGTTGCCCGCCCGAGCCGCAGGCTGGCGTCCCGTCGTGCCTTGCCGTCCCGCGAGACGGCCACAAGCGGCACCCGATGCTCGCCGTTGGGCAGGAGCCAGCGGACGCTGAAGGAGCCGTCCGCGCGCAGGGGCAGGGGCCGCCCCCCGGCCGTGACGAGGGCGTCGGGCTCGGTGTTGCCGTGGACGATGACCTCGACGTTCACGGCGAAGCGGAAGGGCCGTCCATGGGCGTGCGCGGGGTGCGAATGGACGAGCGCGCTGCTGGAGGGGCTTGGCGGCGAGGGGGCCGTGTCATGGGCCATGGCCCTTGACGGGTGGATGCGTTGGCCTGCCGGGCTGCCGTGCGACGTCTCGATGCGTTGCAACCATTCGGCGGAATCGACGCCGACCCCTGCGAACCATGCTTCCCATGCGCGGAGCGCCTCGGGGGAAGGCGGCGCTGAACCTGCGACATCAGCGGGGGTGACGGCCAGTGGGTTGGGGTGCACGGGAACGGGCGCAAGGTGCGCGACGGTTCCGGAGGGCTCGGCCACGGACGGATTGCCGAGGTTGGCCGACGAGGGGAGGTCGTGGGTGTCGCATGCCGGCGCTGGAGCGACGACGCGTGCGACCGGGTGCCATCCGGCAAGGAAGGAGTCGTAGCCAAGCTCCGCCACGCACGCGCGCCCGGGGCTTTCGAGACGAAGGATGGCGGAGCCCTCGTGCTCGGTCGCGGGCCGTTCCGAAATGACAGGGCCGTCCGGGGAGGCCTCGCGAAGCCGGAGCCACCAACGACCGCG
>CAIYFP010000551.1 GCA_903925515.1 uncultured Verrucomicrobiota bacterium | reverse complement strand
CCTCGGGCGATCCTCGCTCCTCGGGCGGTCCTCGCTCCTCGGACGATCCTCGCTCCTCGGGCGATCTGCGCTCCTCGGACGATCCTCGCTCCTCGGACGGTCCTCGCGATCCCGATCGTGGTAGCGGTCCCGTGGGTAGTTGCTGCCGGAACCTCCGGTGCTGGCGGCGCCTCGGGACTGGCCCGTCGCGGTGTTTTCGTTGCTCATGACTGATGCTGACTGGAATGTGCCGGAAGGGTCCGAACCCAATGGAAGCGGCGAATCGCCATGGCGGGGCCGCAGGAACTTAGAATTGAGGGAAGCCGCCCATGACGAGCGAATCTCGTGGCGGTCGAACTTTCGGCTAACGACTGGCTACACTTTTCCCGCCCCCTCTGCAATGCCTTTTCCATGACTTTTTGGGTCTCCACCCCCCTTGCCCAGCCCATCACGACCGGACTCCATGTCTGAAAGTCCGCTATTCTCCCACGCGACCCGTCACGGCAATCTCAGGCCCACAAGGTGCAAAAAACAACGTCCATGGACGCAGCCCTGCGGTCGGTGTCATCAAGGACCCGCACCCGGGAATTCCATTCCATGCCACCCCGATCCCCGGTCCCCCCTTCCCTCCTGCTCGTCCTATCCCTCGTCGCAAGTTGCATGGCCGCCGAATGGTCCACGCACCCATGGGGGCGCTCCCAATCCCTCCCGTCTGCACCCCAGTCCTCACCCGGGTTCCTTCGTCTCAACCCTTCCGAATCCGGCATCGTCTTCACCAATCGCCTCTCCCTCGAACGTCAAACCACCAACCAAATCTATCTCAATGGATCCGGCGTCGCCTTGGGCGACGTCGATGGCGACGGCCTTTGCGACGTTTTCCTCGCCGGGCTCGACGGGGGGAGTGCCCTGTACCGGAATCTTGGCGGCTGGCACTTCGACAACATCACCCTCGCCAGCGGATCCCCCGGGGCGGGCCTCGACATCTCCGGTGCCCTGCTCGCCGATGTCGATGGCGACTCCGACCTCGACCTTGTGCTCAACTCCATGGGTGGTGGCACGATCGTCCACCTCAACGACGGCAAGGGCCGCTTTGCACGCTCCTCGCTCCTGAACCCTGGCCGCGGTGGCTCCTCGCTCGCCATGGCCGACTACGACGGCGACGGCAGCCTCGACCTCTATGTCGCCAATTACCGCACGGTCACGCTTCGCGACCAACCGCAGACCCAGTTCCGCGTCCTCCCCGTCAACGGCGTCCCCACCGTCACCGCCGTGAATGGCCGCCCCACCACCGAGCCAGACCTCGAAGGCCGCTTCACCTACACCCCTTCCGGCGGCATCGCCGAGCATGGCGAGCCAGACGTCCTCTTTCGCAACCAAGGCAACGGAACCTTCGCCGCCGTCCTGCCCTCCCATGGCGTGTTCATGGACCTCAACGGTCAACCTGACCCCTCCCCTCGTTTCGACTGGGGCCTTTCCGTCGCCTTCCGTGACTTCACCGGCGACGGACTCCCCGACCTTTACGTATGCAACGATTTCGATTCCCCCGACCGCATCTGGATCAATGCGGGCAACGGCCGTTTCCGTCCCGCCACCCCGCGCGAGTTCCGCAACACGTCCAAGTTCTCGATGGGCGTCGATGTCGCAGACATGGATCGCGACGGCCACGACGACATCCTGGTCCTCGACATGCTCAGCCGCAGCCACGCCCTCCGCCTCACGCGCATGGACAAGTCCATGGAGCCCACGCCGGCCGGCAACCCCATGCACCGTGTTCAGCTCAGCCGGAATACCCTGCACCGCGCCCGAGGCGACGGCACCTTCGCCGAGATCGCATGG
>CAIYFP010000550.1 GCA_903925515.1 uncultured Verrucomicrobiota bacterium | reverse complement strand
GGATGTCGGAGAGCCTGAAGGATTGGCTGCGCCGCACGGAGCGGCCGTCCTCCTCGACGACCTCGACGAGGTCGGAGCCGGCGTGCATGCGTACCTCCCATGCCTTGGGGCGTTGCATCCAGCGGACGAGGACGTCCCGGATGGACTTGTCGGGGCCGACCTCGAGCTGGGCGAGGACGCGCCAGCGTTGGTCTGGGGTTTCGCCGTTGAGGTTGAGGTCGATGTCGAGGCGGTAACCCTCGACGGTGCGGACCATGCCTTCGGGGGCGGAGTCGGAGGGGTCGGCGGCGCGCTCGTGGATGGAGGCGACCCAACGGAGCTGTCCGATTTCGCGGCCGCGTGACAGGAGACGGAGCTGGGAGGGGTCGGCGGCGTTGAGGATGCGGTCGAGGACGAGGTCGAGGGGGACCGGGGACGACGAGGAGCCGAGGCCGGTCTCGGCGCGCCAGAGGAGGAAGACCATGGCGAGCCAGAGGGCGGCGATGGCGGCGGTGAGGAGGTGCCGGGTCATTTCTGTGGGATGACGAGGACCTGCCCGGGCTTGAGCCGGCGAGCGTCCACGCGTGGGTTGGCGGCCTGAAGGGCGGCGGGGCGGACGCCGTACTGGGCGGCGATGCTGGAGAAGGTCTCCCTTGCGGCGACGCGATGGGTGCGGCTGGCGGGGGTGGGCGTGGCGGCCTTGGGTGTTGACGGGCCTTGCGCGGGCGAGGCTTGGGGAGCGGGGGCGTGGGGTTGAGGGGTGCGTTCCTGGGCGACGAAGGCAACGGGAGGGGGCGTGGCGGCGGGGTTGGGCGCGGCGTAGAGGGAATTGGTCAGGGAGGCGACCTGGCGCGAGAGGAGGGCGTTCTGGTGCTGGAGGAGGTTGAACTGCTGGGTGAGGAGGGAGTTGGTCCGGCGGATGGCCTCGAGCTCGGCGACGCGTTGGTCATTGAGGAGGGTGTTCGCGTATTGGCGGGCGAGCTCGACCTTGGCGTTGCGGATGCCGTCGTCTGCGGACTGGTCGCGGAACCGGCCGCCCTCGGCCTGCCTTGAGGCCAGCTCCTTGTAGCGCTCGTAGTGATAGACGGAGCGGACTTGGTTCGAGCCGTCGGAGCGGTACAGGTCGCCGAGCTGGAGGTGGGCGTGGTAGTTGTGGGGGTTGACGTCGAGGGCGCGGTAGAAGCTCTCTCGGGCCTGGAGTGTCCGGCCCTGTTCCTTCCACCGGAGGCCGTCCTGGTAGTTGCCCTCGCGCCGGGCATCGACGCCGGGCTGCGCGAGCCAGTCGCACCCCGGCAGCAGGATGCAGGCGAGCGTCAAGGCGGCCGTCGTCTGGCGACGGCGGGCCATGGTGCCGGCGACCTGCGGTCCGGGGGGGATCCCGTGGGCGTGGTTCAAGCGCATCTGGGGCAACGCTGGACTGGACGGGCTAGGAATTCAAACAAGGTCGGGCATGGGCCGGGGCGCGTGCCTCCGCCGCTTGAGAAGCCGGGGCAACGGCGGCAACATGGGTTCCTTCGGATGAACCTCGTTCAGATCACCCCGGGCGCCGGGGGCATGTACTGCGGGAACTGCTTTCGTGACAACGCCCTTGTCGCGGCGTTGCGGCGCGAGGGGCATGAGACCTTGATGGTGCCCCTGTACCTGCCCATGACGCTGGACGAGGCGTCCATGGTGCGGGACACGCCCACGTTCTTCGGGGGCATCAACGTGTTCCTCTCGCAGAAGCTTCCGGGCCACGGGTCCGCGCCCGGGTGGATTCGGCGTCTTCTGGACCACCCGCGATTGCTGAAGTGGGCGTCGGGTCGCGCCGCCAAGACCCGTGCGTCGGACGTGGGCGAGCTGAACCTGTCCATGTTGATGGGCGAGGAAGGGCGGCAGGTCCGGGAGTTGGACGACCTTGTGGGCTGGTTGGGCGGACGTGGGCGGCCGGACGCGGTGCTGCTCTCGAACGCGTTGCTGGTTGGCTTTGCCCGGCGACTGCGGCGGGGGCTGGGCTGCCCGGTGATCGTGTTCTTGCAGAGCGAGGAATCCTTCCTGGACTCGATGCCGGAGCCATGGCGGACGCGAAGCTGGGAGACGCTGGCGACGCGGGGGCGGGAGGTGGATGGGTGGATTGCGCCGACGCGTTGGTTTGGCGAGCGGATGCAGGCGAGGCTTGGGTTTGACCCGGGCCGGCTTCGGGTCGTGCCGAACGGGATCAGCATGGAGGGGTACGACGCGTTGCCGGCCCGGCCGGAGAGGAAGCCTGGATCCCCGTTCACGCTGGGCTTCTTCGCGCGGCAATGCCCGGAGAAGGGAATGGACATCGTGGTGGACGCCTTCATCGAGCTTCGGCGGGACCCGGCGTTTCGGTTTGCGAGGCTGAAAGTCGGCGGGGGCTGCGGGCCGTCGGACGAGCCGTTCGTGGCGGTCCAGCGGGAGAAGCTGCGGCGAGCGGGTCTCCAGGGTGACGCGACGTTTCATCCCAACGTAAGCCGCGCGGAGAAGGTCGCCTTCCTTGCTTCCTGCGACGTGGTGTCGGTGCCGGGCCGTCAGGTTGAGGCGTTTGGGCTGTACCAAGTGGAGGCGATGGCCGCGGGATGCCCGGTGATGCAGCCGACATGGGGGACGTATCCGGAGATCGTGGGGGGGACTGGGGGCGGGGTGTTGTTTGGGGAGAACACGCCTGCGGCGCTGGCGCGGGCGTTGCGGGAGGCGTTGGCGCGGCCGGGGGAGCTTCGGGCCATGGGGGAGGCCGGGCGACGGGTGGTGCGCGAGCGGCACACGGACGTGGCGATGGCGCGGGAAACGGTGGAGGCGCTTCGCCCATGGCTGACCTCGGCGTCCGGATAGCGGTTTTTGGTTTGCGGGTCCGGGGGGAGGCGGCTCGTTTCGCGTTTCACGTCGTGGCTCGCTCCTCACAGACCCCGGCGGGCCTGCTTGGCGTTCGCGCCTTGCAGGACGCGAGGATTCCTCGCGGTGAAACACCGGCCATGGGCGGGACACGACGCGACACGAGGCAGGCAGTGTTTTCCTGCTCGCCAGGCCGGCGACGGGCGGCCTTCCATCCTCGCCATGCGCGTTGCGTGGCGTCTGGGTTTGCTGGTGTTCTGGGGGGTTGTTGCGGTGGCGTGCCGTGGTGCCGACAAGCCGCAGCCCGTGCCCTCGGGGCCACAGTCGGACGGCGCGTTCCGAAAGGTGGTGTTGGCGGCGGACCGGGACGTGGACGGGGACGGGAAGGTGGACGACGTGCTGGTGGACCCGATGGAGATCGCGGTGGCACCGGATGGGCGGGTGTTGATGGTGGAGCGGGCGGGGGTCTTGAAGTTGATCAAGCCGGGGGGCGGGGACCCGGTGGTGGCGGGGCGGATCGAGGTGTTCCATGAACTGGAGGACGGGTTGCTGGGGATCGCGTTGGACCCGGGCTTCGCCACGAACGGGTGGGTGTACTTGTTTCACTCCGACCCCGAGACGCGGCGGGTCGAGGGCGTGGGCAAGATGGGGGACAACATCGTCTCGCGGTTCACGCTGCGCGGGGACGTGCTGGAGCTTGGGTCGCGGAAGGAGTTGATCCGGATTCCCACGCAGCGGGAGCAATGCTGTCATTCTGCCGGATCGTTGGCCATGGATGCCCGGGGCAACCTGTACGTGGCAACCGGGGACAACACGCATCCCGGGGAGTCCGATGGCTATTCGCCGTCGGACGAGCGGGATGGCAGGGGGCCATGGAACGCGTTGAAGTCGGCGGCGAACGCGAACGATCTCCGGGGCAAGATCCTGCGCGTTCATCCGGAGCCGGACGGCTCCGTGACGATTCCCGCCGGGAACCTCTTCCCGCCTGGCACGCCCGGGACGCGGCCCGAGATCTACGTGATGGGCAATCGCAACCCATGGAGGATCTCCGTGGACCGGGTCACCGGCTTTCTGTACTGGGGCGAGGTTGGGCCGGATGCAGGCGGGCCCTCGGAGCAGCGGGGTCCTGCGGGCTTTGACGAGGTGAACCAAGCGCGGGCGGCCGGGAACTTTGGCTGGCCGATGTTCATCGGGGACAACCGGGCGTATCGGCGGCACGACTTCGCGACGCGCACGAACGGGGAGCCATGGGACCCGGCGCATCCGGTCAACGAGTCGCGCCACAACACGGGCATCCGGGTCCTGCCTCCGGCGCAGCCCGCGCTGGTGTGGTATCCTTACGGGGCCTCGACGCGGTTTCCGGCCGTGGGCACGGGAGGAAGGACGGCCTGTGCCGGGCCGGTGTACCGCCACGACGAGTCGGCCGGGTCGTCGAGGCGGATGCCCAAGGAGCTCGACCATGTTCTTTTCGTCCATGAATGGTCGCGGAACTGGATCATGGCGGTTCATCTGGACCGGGAGGAGCGGGTGGAGCGGAAGGCGGACGGGTCGCCATGGATGGAGCGATTCTGCGCGGGGATGACGTTCATGCGGCCGACGGACCTCGAGATGGGGCCGGACGGCTGCCTGTACGTGCTGGAAAATGGGACGGCATGGACGGGCAACCGGGACACGCAGTTGGTTCGGATCGAGTTCGGGCCTTGAGCGTCCACGACTGAACGTCTTGGGATTTGTGGGTTCCAACGGACATAACGGGTCTTGGGGCGACGTGCTGCAACCCGGCATGCGATTCGCTCCGACAAGGACGGGAAAGTCATGGCACCGCCGCATCGCAAAGGCGGTTGCCGTGGCATGGGGACGGGACATGGGCGCAAATCATCCGGTTTTCTTGGGGTGCATGGGGCTGGGTCGGGCGACGGCATGGCTGGCTTTGCTGGCGGTGTTCTTGCCGGTGGCTGGGGCCAATCCCCCACGTTTGGGTCATTCGATGCCGGCGGAGTCGCCGCAGGGTTCTTGGGTGATCCGGAAAGTGCCGGTCCCCTATGAGTCCGTGATCACGTCCGTCGTGGCGCCGCCGGACAGCTCGGGCCGGTTGATGTATGCCGAGAAAGGGGGGAGAATCCGGGTTTTCGACCCGAGCACGGGCGATGTCGGGATGTTCCTGGACTTGTCCGAGAGGGTCGCGACGGGGCCCGAGTCCGGGCTGTGTTCCCTTGTCTTCCACCCCGGCTACGCCACCAACCGCCAGTTCTTTGTCTTTTACGTTGCGGCAAGGGAGGCGCCGCTGCCCCCGGTCTCGCGGCTTGCGCGATTCGAGACCGACCCCCAAGACCCGTGGCGGGCGCTTCCGGGGTCGGAGTTCCCGATCATCAGCCAACCGAACCGAGGCCTGTACCATTTTGCGGGGGACACGCGGTTTGGCCCGGATGGCTACCTGTATGTGTCGTTGGGCGACGAGGGATACGAGCACATGTGGGAGAACGCGGGGCGTTGGGACCGGGGCTTCTTCTCCGGGGTGATCCGGATCGACGTGGACCAACGCCCGGGCGGGCTCCTGCCCAACGTCCATCCCGCCGTCCATCCCGGGACGTACCTTGTCCCGCCGGACAACCCGTTCATCGGCCGGACGAACTACGTGATCGGCGACACGGACCTGAACGTCCCGATGGCCGTGGAAAGCCTCCGCACGGAGTTCTGGGCGGTCGGCTTTCGCAACCCATGGCGCATGTCGTTCCGGGCCGGCACGGCGGACCTGTACGTCAACGACGTGGGCGTGGGGCAGAGGGAGGAGGTCAACCTTGCCGTGCGGGGCGGGCATCACGGGTGGCCATGGAAGGAAGGCACGCAGGCATGGCCGTTTTCGTACCCGAAGAACGGCCTTGCTGACCCGTCCTTCGAGTACGAGCACAGCGAGGGTCGCACGGCCATCACGGGCTCATGCTTTGTGGACGACCCCAAGTTGCCCGACCTGCGCGACACCTACCTGTTCGCGGACTGGTCTGGCCCGGTCTATGCAATGCGACGCCTCGCGGACGGCCGGCACGCCCCGCCGGAGTTGCTGGGCTTCCAACCTGCGATCGCGACGATCGCGCATGACCCGGTGAGCGGCACCGTGTGGCTTGCCGGAGACGGCTTGTTCGTGCTCGAGAAGCAATCCCGCACCGTCTCGCTTCCGGGCAACCTGACGGCT
>CAIYFP010000549.1 GCA_903925515.1 uncultured Verrucomicrobiota bacterium | reverse complement strand
GGTTCGATTGGACGTGGACGTGGAGTCGTTCTGGCAGATGTACGAGGACCTTGGGGGCGACCTTTGGATTTGCTCGCGATGGAACGGTCTCTACCACGTTCGGATTCCCCCTGAGTCGCCCCAGCCCGGGCCGGCCATGGCGCAGGTCGTGCAAGTCTTGCGGGCCGGGGGACAGTCGTTCACGGCGGCGACTTTTGCCGCCCAGGACGACGAGGGGAACGTCTGGCTGGGAACGGCCAGCGAAGGGACGGCGCGGTGGCGACGCAAGGCGGTCGAGATGCTGGGCGAGGAGGCGGGCCTCTCGCATCAGAACATCCGGTCCGTGGCGGCGGAGGCTTCCGGGAGGCTCTGGGTGGGAACGTACGGCGGCGGGCTGTTTCGGGGGGACCAAGCCATGGACGGGGGCTTGCGTTTCGAGCGGGTGCACGTGGGCGAACTCTGGCTGTGGGATGTGGAGTCCGTCTGGGTGGACCGGCCCGGGGACGTGTGGGTGACGGGACGGGCGAAGGGCCTGCCGATCTACCGCATGGAGGCGGGCGAGGCGCGATGGGTTCGCGGCGTGGGGGAGGGCACGGCATCGCAGGGGCCGCTGCTTGGCGATGCGGATGGGCGGTTGTGGGTGGGCGGGGAGCTGGAGCTGATCAGCCACAGGGACGGGGTGTGGGAGCAGCATGGGCTGAAGGGAGTCAGGCTGCTGGTGAACGATCCGCGGACGGGTCGCATTTGGGCGGCGAACACCCATGGGTTGTACCGATGGCAACAGGGCGTGTTTCATGAATTCAAGGACGTGTCGGGAAGATCCCTGACGAACCTAACGAGCCTGGCACCCGCCGGGGACATGGGGTGGTGGATCGGCTTGCTGGACGCGGGCTTGGCTCTGCTACGCCCCGATGGCGTCGTCGTGGACCTCGGGGAGACGGCGGGCACGCTGATGCAAAAGGTGGCGATCATCCATGACGATGGGCATGACGGCCTGTGGCTGGCGGGCGACAAGGGCCTGGTGCGGGTGGCGATCCCGGATCTCCGGGCGGTGATCGAGGGCCGGGAGCGCCGCGTGAAGGCGAGGTTGTTTGATTCCGACAGTGGCCTGGCATGGAACGCCCATGGGGCGTTTGCGCGCCAGTCGTCCGCGGCACGGACGCCTGACGGGCGGCTCTGCTTTCCGACCAGCAAGGGCTTGGCCGTCGTGGATCCCTTGTCCCTGGGCATCAACCCGCGCCCGCCCCGCCTCATGCCGGGCACGGTGCGGTACAGGGATGCCTCCGGGCGATTGCGGGAGGAGCGATGGACGAACGCCGGGACGGTGCGCGTCTCGCCAGGGGCGCGGGCGGTTCGGGTGGGTTTCGCGGCGCTGCATTACGCGGCCCCGGGTCGCATCACCTGCGCCACGAGGCTTCGGCGGGCCGGTCAAGTGGCCGCCGAAAGGTTGGGCCCGGACCAACATGCGGACTACGAGCTGCTGCCGCCGGGCGACTACGACCTTGAGGTGACGGCGTCGAACGAGGACGGCGTCTGGACGCCGGGTGGCCTTGGGCTTCGGCTGGCCGTCGCGCCGCACGTCTGGCAGACGCCATGGTTCAAGGGCGCGGTGTTCCTGGGCATGCTGGGCATGGTGATGGGGGGCTCCGGCTATTGGGTGCGGCAAGCGCGTCTTCGCGCCCGGCTCGAGCTTGCGGAGCGCGACCGCCGGGCGGCCATCGAGAACGCCGAGAAGGCCGAGGCCCTCCGACAGAGCGAGGCCCTCCGGATACACTCGGAGACCGAGGCGGCCTGGC